>CAKSOR010000183.1 GCA_934477985.1 uncultured Eubacteriales bacterium | reverse complement strand
ACCTCGCGCCGGAAGCGAGCCGGAGGCGAGCGATCCGGGCGCGCGAGGTCGACGGGAACGGAGTTCCCGCCTGCGCCGCGCGCAAAGCGCGCGGGCGGGGGTCGCAGGGGGACGCAGTTTCCCTGCCTGCCGCGGCGGCAGACTGACTCAGACAGTTCCGGTCACTGTAAGCACGCTGACGCCCGGAGTCACCGTGAAGACACCGGTAGCTGTGTTCTGCGTGAAGGTCGCCGCGGGAACGGTGATCGCGCCCTCGACAGTCGTGAAGACGCCGGTTGCCGCATCGTAGGTGTAGCCTGCCGTCGGAGTCAGCGGAGTTCCGTTCAGCGTCACCGTGATGTCACGCAGCTTCGGGTCGAAAACATCGTTTACAACGATGCCGTCCGATTCGGTCGCGCCGGTGTTCCCACTGTTCTGAATCACGAAGGTGTAGGTCAGCTGCCCGTTCTCGACAACAGTCGAAGGGCAGACAGCCTTGCTGATCGTGAGTTCGGGACGGCTCACGACAGTGACCGTCGCGGTGTCGGTCAGAGCCGCGGTCAGTCCGCCGCCGGCGAGCGAGGCGGTGTTCGTGATCTGCCCCTCGACAGCGCGCGGAGCGGTCGCGCCGACCTCAGCCTCGTAGACGAGCGTGATGTTTCCGCCAGCCGGGACGCTGATTCCCGTGATTGTCATCGGCGGTCCGGCGGTGACGGTCGGCGAAGCGCCGAGCACTCCGTTTTCGTAGAAGCGGAGCGTCCCCTCGGCGTATGAGAGCGGAACGAATGCCGAGCTCCCGACCGTGTACGCGCCGAGATTGTCGGTCAGCGTGAGCCCGGTGTAGGCGGTCGACCCGGAGTTGACGACGCTCACGATGTAAGTCACCTTTTCACCCGGGATGTAGCTGTCGCCGACCGCGGTCTTCGTGATCGAGAGCACCTCGCGGAGCTCGCCGGTCACGATGTTCGAGTTCTTGACGACGTTCCCGTAGGAGAGCGTCGCCTGGTTCGTGAAGGTTGCCATTTGCGTTTACCTCCGAAGTTTATTCTGTGAGTCGCCTCACACCAACAGCATATGCCGGCACGCCGTCTCCGCCATTGACCGCGCGGCGCAAAAAAACGCCGTCCCGCGCGTAAGTCCTGACTTCACACGAAGCAGGCACACGGGACGGCTGATTATTGCCGTGAAAAAATATTTACGATCTGTCGCTGTTGAGCTGCTTTGCTGACTTGCGGTTCTCGGGGATGATCTCGCCCGCCTTGGTGAGCGCGATCTTAGTGAGCACAGGTCCGACAAGCTCGTAAATCAGCACCGCGAAGAGAATTATGCTCCGGACGAGCGATCCCTCGCGCGCGCCGAGCTCCATTGCCGCGACCGACATTCCGAGCGCGACTCCCGCCTGAGGCAGAAGCGTGATTCCGAGGTACTTGACGATCATGGGGTCGCACTTGGCGGCCTTCGCGCTGACGCTCGCTCCGAAGATCTTTCCGAGCGAACGGAAGATGATGAACAGCACGCCCGCGCCGACTATCGCGAGGTCGGAGAAGACCGAGAGCTCAAGCTCCGCGCCGCTTATGACGAAGAAGAGAGCGAAGAGCGGTGTCGTCCAGCCGTCGACACGTTCCATGAGTTCCTCGGAGGATTCGCAGACGTTGCAGAAGATCGTTCCGAGCATCATGCAGGTGAGGAGCGACGAGAATCCGATGTGAACAGGTCCGACCGGGATCTCGACCATCGTTATCGCGACGGTCAGGATGACGAAGGTTATCGAGACCGCGAGACGCTTGCTCCTCGAGTGGAAGAACTGCTCTACGAACGAGAAGATGAAGCCCATTATCGTGCCGAGACCAAGCGACGCGACTATTTCGATTATCGGGTCAACGACTATCGAGTAGATATCCACTTTTCCGCTGACCATACCCTTCGCGATTCCGAACGAGACCGCGAATACAATAAGTCCGACCGCGTCGTCGAGCGCGACTATCGGGAGAAGGATGTCCGTGAGCTTACCCTTTGCCTTGTACTGGCGGACGACCATGAGGGTCGCGGCGGGAGCGGTGGCTGTCGCGACAGCGCCGAGGGTTATCGCGGCGCTCATCGGGAACTTGTCCTCGCCGAGAATGAGGCTGAGCAAACCGAGCGCGATGTCGACGAATATAGTCGCGGTCAGAGCCTGGAATATTCCGACGATAGTCGCCTGCTTGCCGGTCTCTTTGAGCTGCTTTAACCTGAACTCATTTCCGATCGAGAAGGCGATGAAGCCGAGCGCGACGTTGGAGATGACCGTGAATCTCTCGACATACTCCATTGTCGGGAAGCCGATGCCGTCGATGCCGAGCACTCTGCCGAGGTTGCCAAGGCAGTAGGGACCGACGAGGACTCCGGCGATGAGATATCCGGTGACAGCCGGAAGACCGAAGGGTTTTATTACGCGGGTCATTAAAAGTCCCGCTAAAAGCGCTATTGCTATGCTTAAGAGTATATCCATGAAGTGACAGATCCTTTCCGTGATTATTCACTCTAATATGATAGCACTTTCAGAGAAAAAAGTCAACAGCCAAAACAGATAAATTTCATCAAGGTCAGACGCGTATTTCCGTCAGTCTTAAAGTCGCTTATACCAGGGATAAGCCGAATAATTCGGGTTTTCATGCGAAAAAGGCTTGAATTTATGGGTTTTTTCGCGTGAAAACAACCTTAAATCAGCGTTTCCATAGGGATAAGCTGAATAATTGGAGTTTTCACGCGAAAAAGGCTTGAATTTATGGGTTTTTTCGCGTGAAAACAACCTTAAATCAGCGTTTCCTTAGAAAGCTCCGATTATTCAGCTTACCATTAACCACCAGAGCGTCACGCACTGCTTGTATATCTCAGACCCGCAGCGCATAAGGACGTTCTGCGCGGCGATTATCTTTCTGAACCGGTCGCCGATGATTTCCGCGTCGCAGCTGACGTTCAGCCGGCTTTCGAGAGTCTCCGGCGAGTCGGATCAGAGCGCGGGTTCATCGGCACTCAGCGGGTATATTGTGAGTTGTTCGGTTTCAAACCGTATTTTGTGCTATTTTTTGTCTGTATTGACGAGTGATTCTGACGCGTACTGACGTGCGCGTTCTTTGATTTTGTGTTATAATGGAGAAAAGAGGGGAGGTGGGAAACGTGACATGGGAGATACTCGCGGCGCTCATAACGATCGTCGGCTCGATGACCGCGCTCGGCGGCGTGCTCGCGAAGCTCGTGCGGACGCTGACAAAGCTCGACGACACGCTTATCAGGCTCAAGGAAGACGTCGATAAGCTGCGCGACGGCAATCATGAGTCGCATAAGCGCATCTATGAAAAGCTCGACCTCTGCGAGGAGCGGATAGGCGAGCTCGAGCGCAGGTAGGCGCGAATGGTTTTCTCCCTTAATGATTATATCACATTATCTGTGAATTGTCAAGCGGGGAGAGAACCATTTTTTTTTAAGGGCTTGACAAAACGCTTTGACGGCGGTATAATAGAATTATCCGCTGATTCAGATTCAGCGCGTCCTGATTATATGAAACGAGGTAAGAAAATGAAGAAAATGTCAAAGACCTGGATTTCATCCGCCCATCAGGGCTTTGTCACCGATGGAGTCCATTCAAACACGCTTGCCGCCTACCTGCTCGCCGCGAAAAAGGGCGCGGATATGATCGAGACCGACGAGCGCACCACAAAAGACGGTGTCATAATCGCGAATCACGACCCGTCCGTGAAGGGCTTCGACGAGAACGGCGAGCCGGTTGAATACATAATATCCGAGACAAACTACTCCGATATAGCGAAACTCAGCCTGATAAGGAACGGCGGCTCTGAAAACCGCGTGCCGACGCTGCGCGAGGTTCTCGACCTGACTTATTTCACCGGAATGTGCATCAACATCGACCTGAAGGAGAAGCTCGCGCACGCCGCCGAGGTGGCTCATATGGTGGTGGAGTCCGGAATGCGCGGAAGGGCTGTTTACGCGACGAACGGCTCGGGCGCGGAGGCGATAAAACTGATTCTCTCAATCGACCCCGACGCGAAATTCATCGACACGAAAGCCAATTTCACGAGGGAGAAGCTCTCCGGCGTCAGGGACTATCAGTCAAAATGCTTCGTCTACACCGGCGATTTTTCGGACGCTAACATCGCTGAGATACGTAAGAGCGGCTGTATGCTCGCGACAATATCCCTGAACGCGGGGAACGCCCGCGACGCGTTCAGACATCACCCGGATATGGCGGAATATCCGCACACGAGCGATTTCGAAGCCATTGACAGGGAGATTCTGTCAGGCTGGTCGGAGCTGTGATAACCCCGGAGTGTCTGCCGCGGCGCTGATACTTCCTTCTGATTGCGTCTTGACAAAGCGCGTGTTTTGTGGTATAATTATCGCAGAACCTGAGGAGGGCTTCGACCCTCCTTTTTGTAAGGAGAAGCAAATGAACCCTGAAAATCGTGTGATGATCGCCATGAGCGGCGGAGTCGACAGCTCGGTCGCCGCTTATCTTATGAAGTCGCAGGGCTACGACTGCACCGGCGCGACCCTGAAATTATATTCGAACGAGGACATTCAGCTCGACCGGAACAAGACCTGCTGTTCGCTATCGGACGTAGAGGACGCCAGAAGCGTCGCGAACCGACTTGGAATGCCATATTTCGTCTTCAATTTCAGCGACAATTTCAAGGAAAAGGTCATCGGGCGGTTCATCGACACATATAAAAGCGGCGGGACTCCGAACCCCTGTATCGACTGCAACCGATACATCAAGTTCAACCAGCTCCTGACCCGCGCCGGACTGATGGATTGCGGACACATCGCGACCGGTCACTACGCGCGCGTTGAGTTAGACAAGGAGCGCGGAAGATGGCTTTTAAAGCGCGCCGCCGACACTCACAAGGATCAGACCTACGTCCTTTGGGCGCTGACTCAGGCGGAACTCGCCCACACCTTCTTCCCGCTCGGAAATCTCACGAAGCCCGAGGTGCGGAAAATCGCCGGGGAGCAGGGATTCCTGAACGCCGAAAAGCCGGACAGCCAGGACATCTGTTTCGTCCCGGACGGCGATTACGCGCGTTTCATCGAGTCGTACACCGGCGAGAAGTCGGAGCCGGGCGACTTCATCTCGGACGGCAAAAAGGTCGGAACGCACAAGGGAATCATCCACTACACATTGGGTCAGCGCAAAAAGCTCGGCGTCTCGGTAGGACACACGATATTTGTCACGAAGATCGACCCGCTCTCGAACACCGTGACGCTGGGCGACGAGTCGGGGCTCTTCACCTCCTCGCTCGACGCGCACGACATCAACATGATAGCGTATGAAAAGCTCGAAGAGCCGATGAGAGTCACCGCGAAGGTGCGTTACGCGCACAAGGAAGCACCCGCGACGCTGACTCAGACCGGCGAGGATTCCTTTCATCTGGAATTCGACGAGCCGCAGAGAGCTATAACTCGCGGTCAGTCTGTCGTTGTCTATGACGGAGATACTGTCGTCTGTGGCGGAATTATAGACTGAACGCTTTAATCAGATTTCGCGTTAATTGTCAGAAATTTATAAAAATTCATCTCCGGCGGAAAATTTTCACGTCAGCTATTGAAAAATCCCGCCGGATTTGCTATAATAATATATTGATATAAAATATGAGAGGCAGTCATGTTCAGAATCACCGATATGGATAGTGCCCTCATCGACTTTTGGGAAGCTGCGCACAAGGCGCGTCGATCGGGGGATGGGGCGAGAGCCTGAGGCTTCCCGCAATCCGCATGATTTGAATGCAACTTACTTTATAAATATAAAAATAATTCTGTGCAGTTAAAATCCAACCGGCACTTCTCACTTCATCATTTGAGCAGATATACGTCAGAGCCCAAAACAAACCATTGTTTAAAAAGGTTTGGGGAAAGTGGGGGGTGTCGGGGGGGGGGGGG
>CAKSOR010000182.1 GCA_934477985.1 uncultured Eubacteriales bacterium | reverse complement strand
GAACAGCGGCTTGCCGTCGACGAATTTCCACTCGGTGCGGACAGTTCCGTGTCCGGTGTCGAAGGTTGCGCCGAAATGTCCGAGCTTTTCAAGCATCACGGGCTTCAGAACTATTTCATCGAGTCCCGGCTCTGAGTCCTTGACCCGGATTCCGCCGAGGTACTCGAAGAACCATCCGGCGACCGAGCCGAGCGAGAAATGCGACATGCTCAGCGACTTGTCGGGGTCGTCCTCGCCGTACCAGCTCTCGGTTATCGCCGTCGCGCCGGTGTTCAGCATAGCGAGCCAGGAAGGCGCGGTCGGATTTTCGATTATCGCGAGCGCGTCGCCGGCGTGTCCGTAGTCGGCGAGCACCTCGAAGAGATAACGCGCTCCGATGAAGCCGGTCGTTGTGTGGTAGCCGGCTTCCTTAACGTACTCCGACAGCCGGTCGGCGAGCGTCTGCCGCTTTTCCTCCGGCGCGATACCGAAGGCGATCGGCAGGACTATTCCGCACTGACAGTGCGCGTCGTAGTCGTCTTCTTCGAGGTGGCGGCGGTTGAACTCGCTCCGCCCGGTCTCAAAGCGGGCTTTGAGCTCATCGTGTTTCTTCGCGTCGCCAAGGATTCCGGCGATCTCTCCGACCCGGTCAAGCATGTGCAGATACCAACAGCCGCCGAAGAACTCGGTGTCGGGCGTCACTCCGCCGGGCGAAAGCCAGTCGTTGTACTGGTGGCTTATTCCCTTGACCGGCAGAATCATTCCCGGAAATTCCTGCCGCTTGTCGATCAGCTCGAGCATCGCTTTATATCTCGCGCGAAGAATCTCAAGATCGCCATAGAATTTGTAGAGCGTCCACGGAATCTCGTAGGTCTCGTCCTCCCAGGCGTAGGGGCCGTCGTGCGTCTTTATTCCGTTGTCGGTCCAACGCGCGAGGAGCTCTGAGTTGTCGGTCAGGAAGCAGGCGGTCTGCGAGAACAGCTGACTGTCGCCGTTCCAGTAATTCTTCTCGCGGGTCGGGCAGTCGGTCGGACCGTTCGAGAGATTGTTGAGCCACGAGCGCTTAGCGGCGTCGAATATCCGCTTTACCGCGATATCGTCAGTCTGAATCGATCCGGTCTCGCGCAGGTCGTTGTGCAGCTCAAAGGCGGTGAGCCCGACGACTTCGGCGTCGCCGAGACCCTCGATCCAGATATAACGCAGTCCTGTGTAGGCGAAATGGCAGTCGTAGGTCTCCAACTCGTCGCCGCGCGCGGTGTAAACGTCGCAGTTGCGCATGAAACCCGGGCTGTGACCGTCCTTTTCGCAGTCGTTCTGGTAGAAGACCGTGACATACGCGCCCTTCTCGGGGAGATTATCGGTGAGCCGCTCGCAATAGCGTATACGAATCTTCTGCCCCGGCTTCAAGCCCCTGAACGTCGCCTTCGCGCGTCCGGCTATGCAGAGTCCGACGTCAAAGAGCGGAGTGTTGCCGCCGAGGTCGCGCGGATTTTCGAGTCGGTACTCCCTCACGCGCCTGACCGGCGGATAGGACTGCAATAAAAGCGGCTCGGCACAGTCGCGCGATGAAACCTTCCCGGTCTCAAGTTCAGTCGATTCGCTCCAGCCGGGAATCTCGAGCCGCGCGTCATAGCGCTCACCGTACTGGATGTCGTTCTCGACGAGCGGCGACGGCAGACAGCCGAATTTCTCGTCGGTCGGTATGATCTCTGAGCTTCCGTCGGCGTAATTTATCTCAAGCTCGGCTAAAAGCTCAGGCGTCTTCCAGTAAAGCGAGCCCCAGGAGCGGCAGTTGTACGAGCCGTTGCCGAGCTGCGCGCCAAAGACATTTCCGCCCTCACGCAGGAAATCGGTTACGTCGAAGACCTGATACTCACGCTGTTTGTTCGTGCAGAAGGGCGCGAAATACGCGTCGCCGACTCTTTTACCGTTTATGTAGGGCTCATAGCAGCCGAGCGCCGAGATATACAGCTTCGCCGAAACGATTTCCTTCATTATTATAAATGCGCGCCTGAAATAAAACGACCTGCGCAAAGCGAACGGATGGATGTCCGAGACGTTCAGCCCGCTGACCCGCCTGCCCTTCGTCTCGGTCTCAAATCCTGCCGGTTCGGAGGTTTCCCAGAAATCGACGAGCTGAACCTGCCTGAACTCATCGTCGGTGACGATCTCTTCGACCTCGCCGTCGGTGTAGGTGATCCGCAGTCCGCCCGAGAGCGCCGCGACGATACGGTCAAACGAGTCGCTCTGATACGCGCGGATGTGGAGGTTGTTCTCACCGTCAGAGAGCAGCGGCGTCAGGTTCGTGAGCGGCAGATGGCGGACATCAGACGCGACCCGGTATCCGTTCAGCCATACGTCGAAGAGGTTTTCGGACAGAAAAGCAGCCTCCAGCTTCAGAACCGGCTTCTTCGGCGTGAAGAGCCGGAACAAATGAAATCTTGTACACCCGACCGCCCAGATGAACTTCGAATCGGGAAAATTCTCCTCCTTCGGTCGGTCGAGTGCGAGCAGGGCTTCGCGGCAGGGCGAGATATATTTCGCCGTGAAATTTCGTTCGGTCTTTGAATAGTTCTTCATTGGTTTTTTCCTTTCAGATATTCGCCCGGAGTATATCCGGTGATCTTTTTGAACGCGCGGTAGAAGCTGCGCTCGGTCTCGAAACCCGACTCAAGCGCAACGTCGAGGACGGTCATCTTCCCGATAAGCCCGCGCGCACGTTCGACGCGCAGATTGGCGAGCAGCTCCGGGAAGGTCATTCCAGAGAGCTTTTTTATCCGGTGAGACAGGTAATTCCGACTGTAACCGAGCGCCTTCGACGCGTCCGACAGCGTGACCGGCTCGGTGTAATGCTTTGCGAGATAGTTCAGAAGTTTCGCGAGCGCGTCGGTGTCCTCGGTCGGCTCGTCCGGACTTTCGGCGCATTCGGCGAGCAGCGCACCAAGCGCCGAACGGACACGGACAAACTGCCTTGTATCGGAGAGATCGACAAAATATGTCCTCGTGCGGTTTGGTCTGTCATCGTCCGCCGGGGCAAACGCCGGAGTCCCGAGTCCGCCGCGGACAAAAAGCGACTCGAAATACCCGGCGGCGTCCGGCGAGTCTGCCCTGCTCCCACGCGCGAAGCTGTTTATCGCCGCGGCTTCGGGTAAAAGCGAGGTCGGAAACGCCATCACGACCGCTTCGCAGCGCTCCGGCGTCGAGTAGCCGTGCACCCAGAGCGGCGCGATGAAGAGATAGTCGCCGGCATGAAGTGTCAGCACGCGGTCGTTGACCGTCACCTCGAGCGTGCCGTTTATCATATAGCAGAGCTCGGCGAACTGGTGGACATGCAACGGATAATTGTAGGTGTTCAGCTGAAAGTTGAACTGAAGCCGGTCGTTCACGCCGAAATTCTGTTTCTGTACAAACAATCTGTCCTCCTCCGATCATATCACATTCTGTCAGTAATTATACACTATATAGCGCACTTTGTCAAGGGCTTTGTGATAAAATATAGATAGAAAATTTTCAAGGAGGAAAAACTATGAAAAGCAAAATATCCGTAGCACTTCTGATCGCGATGCTGGCGCTGGCGTCCTGCGGCAGTCAGGGACAGACCGAGGTCACGACAAACGCGCCCGACTCCACAACCGAGGCTGAGACGACCGCCGCCGGTCCGATCGCGGGTTATCTGCCCGACACACGGCTCGATGGCTTCGAGCTGCGCGTCGCGACCTGGCGGAACGACAACGGCAAGTACTTCTGGAGCGAGGAGGCAAACGGCGAAGTCGTAAACGACGCGGTTTTCGAGTCGATAAACAACGTCTACGACAAATACGACGCGAAGATCACTCCGGTGTTCTACGGCGACTCCTACAACGAGGTCCGGAGCTATGTCACGACGACCGTCTCGGCGGGCGACGACGCGTTCGATCTCGTCCACGGTCATGACGGCAATGTGTGGAATATGTCGCTCGAGGGCTATTTCCTGAACATCCGCGATTTTGAGTATCAGGACTTCTCGCAGCCGTGGTTTCCGAAGAACGCAAACGACGCGTATGAGGTCAACGGAAAACAGTATGTCTTCACGTCCTACATGTCCTACCAGAGCCTTTCATGGGCTAAAGTCATGTTCATGAACAAGGACATGATCGAGGAGTTCAAGTCAGAGCTGCCATACGACGACATCCGCGCGGGAAACTGGACGCTTGACAAGATGCTCGGCATGGCAAAAAGCGTCTATCTCGACCTCGACGGAAACGGTGAAAAGAGCGATGGCGACAAGTTCGGATTCCTCGCCTACAAGAAGCTCTACGGTTTCCAGGCGTCCTTCGTTGACTGCTATAATGAGGGCGCGGACGGCAAGGTCTCGATAAACTACGACAAGGAGCGCTTTGTCGACGTCGTCACAAAGATGAACGGGCTATTCACATCGGAAAGCGCCTTCATCACCGGAAACGAGCCTGACCCGAAGCTCTTCATCGACGGTCGCGCGCTCTTCTTCTACAGCGGACTCAACACGATCGAGACCGAGGAAATGCGCGCGATGAAGACTGATTTCGGCGTCATTCCCGTGCCGAAGTATGATGAGAAGCAGGAGGATTACGTCACCCCGGCGTTCGACTCACAATTCGCCGTAGCCGCGACGGTCAAAGAGCCTGAAAAGGTAAGCCTGCTGATTGAAGCCTACAGCTCATCCGGCTACAACACCGTCCGCGACGCATATTTCAAGACAGCGCTTCAGGGCAAGTACACCCGCGACGAGGATTCGGTCGAGATGCTGAACATCATAAGCAACACGTTGAAGGTCGACCTCGCCTACCTCAACACAGACGCCGGGATAAACGGTCTCGGACGCGCGTTCATGTACTGCTTCTCGAACCCCGACGCCGGAATCGCGTCCTACCTCGACTCGATCGCCTCATCTGAGCAGGTCAGAGTCGACAAGATCAACGAATTCTTCGCAAAATAAGGAAATACCATGCTCTACACACATAAAACAACAAGCGACTTTGCCAAAGACCCGGCGGTCGCCGAATTCGCTGGCAGATGGTTTCTCTACCACTCGACCTGGGACGAGAAAAGGCGGCTCGGCGTCGGAATCGCGGTCTCGGACGACGGCGAGAATTTCGAATACCTCGAAAATCTTCCACTGACTCTCGAGTGCGAGAAAAACGGCGTCGGAGCGCCCGCCGCGATCGTCTGGAACGGAAAACTTCACCTCTTCTACCAGACCTACGGAAACGGAAAGCTCGATTCGATCTGCCACGCGGTCTCGGACGACGGCGTGAACTTCGAAAAGGTCGGGACTTCGCCGGTTTTCGCCCCGCGCGAACCCTTCTGCGAGATGCCGGAATGGTCCTGCGGACGCGCGATTGACGCCGATGTCTGCGTGCACGATGGAAAGCTCATCCTCTACATCGCGACGCGCGACAGGGATTTCAAGCGTCAGATCGTCGGCGCGGCTTGCGCTGAACTCACACCGAACCTCGACGGAAAGTTCGGGTTCTTCCCCGACATCGTGCTCGAGCCGACGCTTGACTGGGAGCGCGACTGCATCGAAGCCCCCGCGGCACTCGGGATTGACGGAAAGGTCTTCCTATTCTACGCCGGGTCGTACAACTGCGCGCCACAGCAGATCGGCTGCGCGGTCTCGGACGACGGACTTCACTTCGAGCGGCTCTTCGTCGAAAAGCCGCTGCTCGAGTGCGGCAAGCCGGGCGATTGGAACGCGTCTGAGTCGGGTCACCCCTACATCTACAGGGCAAACGACGGCAGAATCTGGCTCTACTATCAGGGTTCGCCCGACAATGGCAAAAACTGGTACATCTCGCGCCGCGAGGTTGTGTTCGAGTGCGGAATGCCGGTCGTAAAATAAAAATTTCCCGGGAAGTCGATGATTTCCCGGGAATTCTATATTCAGGCGTTCTCACCGCAGAGCGTTCTCGCCATAAGCACGCCCAT
>CAKSOR010000181.1 GCA_934477985.1 uncultured Eubacteriales bacterium | reverse complement strand
CTGCCGCAGAGCGGCCGCGCGCCGGAGCGACGGCGGCTATACCGCCGTCGGCAAACTCAAAGCCCGCGCGGAGCTGTGCTCCGCGCGGGCTTTCACGATAAAATTCAAAATCACTTCTCAAGCGATCTGAGATAGTTCATGCAGCGGGTGACTTCCTCGAGTCCGGTGGGCTGGAGACCCTCGCTCTCGACAACCATTCTCATGCCGAGTTCGATAGCCTTCGCGCGGACTAACGCGACGGGTGCTTCGCCTTCGCCGAGCGCCTTTCCCTGTCTGTCGCGAGTTCCGTCCTTCAGGTGGATGACCTTCACTCTGTCCTTGAGGCGAGTGATCGTCTCGACCGGATCGCGTCCGGCGACGAACGCCCAGTAGGTGTCGATCTCAAAGTTCACATCGGTGCGCTTCTCCATCTCCTCGTGCGCGATGAGCCCATCCTTGTTCGGCTTGAACTCGCCGTCGTGGTTGTGATAACCAAGGGTAATGCCCTCAGCCGCGAGCATCGGCTTGTACTTGTTCAGCTTCTCGATGGTGGAATCGAGCCCCTCCTTGGTGTCCCACGGAGCACCAGGAATTATGTAGTTCGTGTTGCCGATCGCCTTGTGGTACTTGACAGTGCCGGCAAAATCGCTGTCGAGATCGCCAAGCCCCGAATGGGTTCCGCTGACAATCAGTCCATACTCGTCGAGCATAGCCTTGACTTCCTCTGCGGGATGTCCGAAGAAGCCCGCGAACTCTACGTATTTGTAGCCGATCTTTGCTACTTTCTCGAGCGCGCCGCGAAGGTCGTCCTTTGTTATGTCGCGGACGCTGTACATCTGAAGTCCGTATTCCATGATATGTTCTCCTTTTAAATTATTTTTCGAGTGAACGCAGGTAATTCATGCAGCGGGTGACCTCCGAAAGTCCGTCGGGATTGAGATTTTCGCTCTCGACGACCATTCTCATGCCGAGTTCCTTTGCGCGTGCGTACACAGCCGCGACCGGAGCTTCACCCTCGCCAAGCGCGCGTCCCTCATGCTTGCCTTCGGGAGTCTTTATGATGTCCTTAAGGTGAATGACATGCACTCTGTCCTTGAGCTCGGTGATAACATCGACCGGGTTGAGTCCGGCGACGTAAGCCCAGCAGGTATCGATCTCAAAGTCGATGTTCGTGCGCTTCTGCATCTCGATGTGCGGGATGAGTCCGTCCTTGTTCGTAAGGAACTCGCCGCTGTGGTTGTGGAACGCGAGGTTGATGCCCTCGGCAGCCAGCATCGGCTGATACTTGTTCAGCTTGTCGATGAGCTCATCAAGCTTTTCCTTTGTGCTGGTGTCAGCCCACGGAACGATGAAGTTCGTGCTGCCGATCGTGTGCTGGAACTTGACGGTAGCCGCGAAGTCGTTGTCGAGCTCGCCGATTCCGGTGTGAGTTCCGTTGCAGACGAGGCCGTTCTCGTCGAGAACCCTGCGGATGTCCTCCGCGCTGTTGCCGAAGAAACCGGCAAACTCGATGTCCTTGTAGCCGATCTCACCGACCTTTTTAAGCGTTCCGAGCAGGTCATCCTTCGTGAAATCGCGGACGCTGTACATCTGAAGTCCGTAAGTCATTGTTGTTTTCTCCTTTGAACAATTAAAAATATTCCTCACAGGGTTCTTTGACCCTTGAAAAATCAGTTCTTCTGAGCAGTATCAGCCGCTCGATGAGGTCGGTGCGGCGGTACGCGTAGTCGATTCCGTCGTTGTGTCCGAGCCCCTCGAGCAGGTTCAGCTCTGCCTTGCCTCCGGCTTTGTTTACGGCGTCAGTCATCAGCGACGAGCAGACCGGCAGCACGTCATCATCAGCCGCGCCGTGATACGCGATCACAGGAGTGCTGACAAGCCTTGAAGCACGCCAGGCCATTCCGCCGCCCGCGACCGGAGCTATGCCCGCAAACAGCGTCGGATAGGAAATTCCCATCGCGAATGTCCCGTATCCGCCCATGCTGGAGCCGGTCAGAGAGACCCTGTCGCGTTTTATCGCGTATCTCAGCATAGTCTCATCAATAAGCTGCTTTAAATCGTCTACGACGTTGTCCCAGACCGCCCACTCGGGGCACTGCGGAACGAGTATCACCGCGTTGAACTTCGCGCCCTCTTCTATAAGCTTCGGAACTCCGTGGCGGTAGAGATGCTCATGGATGAGTCCCCGCTCACCCGCGCCGTGCAGATAGATCAGAAGCGGAAGGTTTCCGGACGCGTTCACCGGGTCGGAGGCGGGAGTGAACAGCAGAGCGTTCATGCCGGATGAGACAGCCGAGGCTTTTATCTCTGTTACTATCATGTTTTTCTCCAGGTATTGTGTTTTTCAAACTTACTCTTAAGGCAATACCGCATAATTCACGGCTGACACCTTGACATGCATCTACGCGCTAAGAATTGCTCGGTATTATCTTAAATTATACATCAATATCCGGTATTTTGCAATAGGTATTCGCAAAAATTCACAAATTAAAAATCATTTTTCGTCCCGCTCGGCGTTGAAACAAAAAAAGCTCCGCGCTTTTTCACGGATGAGCCGGATAACCCGGAGCTTTGTAAAAACAGCCATGAGTCAGCATTCCTGTGGGAATAATCTGAATCTTTCGGAGGCTTTGCGGGGAAAAGCCCGGGTTTATAGGCTTTTCCCGCAAAAACTTCATTGGGTCAGCGGTTTTTTATTTGTCGTAGAAGCTGTCGATTATCTTCTGGTAGGAAGCGACCGCGGCGGGCTGTCTGCTGTCGGCGTACGAGAAAAGGTCATTGCTCTTTGTCTCAAGCAGGTTCTTTATGCACTCAAATATATCGTTGGTATCACGGTATACAAGCGCGAGTTCGACCTTTATTCCGTCAAAGAACATATCATAGATCCGGATTGACTGTTCATCGCGGAGAAGCTTGTTTCTGAGTGTGGTCTCGACAAGCGCCGGGCGGACACTTTCATATCCTTCGATAGCGAGAGCCTCGGTGACAACACCGACCATCTTGGGGTCGGACACTGAGACCGGAATACCGATAAGCGGAGCCGCGCCATGTATAGCCGTGTAATAGCCGTCCTGCTTTTCGTCAAACTTCGGATATGGAAGAAGTCCGAAGTCGTCCTTCATATCGCGGAAGGTAGAGAGAAGATCGAAGAAGAATCCGGCGTAGATCAGCGACTGTCCGTTCGAGAAGAGCTTGACGAGCTCAGCCTCCTCGCTTATCGGACGAGTCCATGAGCGGTCGCCCTCAAAGCAGAGCTTGTAGACCTTTTCGACGGTCGTCTGAAGCCGTTCAGTCTTGAGCATTCCGGTGACGACGCCGTCCTTTGAGATCTCAAGAAAGGGATTGCCGCAGCCATAATGGAAGATTCCGGCTGCGCCATATGACGCCATGAATCCGTATCGGTCGTTGTTGTCATAGACCGAGTCACCGTTGAGGTCGGTCGCCATGCCCTCTGTGAGCGTGAGCATCTTGTCGATTGTCCATGTGCCGTCAAGCACCATGTCGTAGATATTGTCTATTCCGTAGCTCGCGGCGAGCGTCTTGTTGTAGAAGAGGCAGTGCGAGGCAAGCACACCGGCGGTCTGGATGAAGTTTGTCTGGAGATAGATCCTGCCGTTCACGGTCAGCGACTCTGTGGCGTTCTGATTCCACCAGGGAGCGGTGAGATCAATATCCTCAAAATCATTATAATTGGCGAGTGAGCCGTCAAGCGCGAGCCCGTTGACCTGATAGAGCCGGTTGCAGACGAGCGAATATGTCGTATCGCCCGCGGCGACCGCGTTTCTGACAGTTGTCGTGATCGAATCCGCGTCAGTTCTCTCATTCAGGAGTTTCACGTTGTATAATTCCTCGATCTTCACCTTACGGTCAAAGACCGCGTCGTTGACAACCTCGCCGTTAGACTCGTCGACAAAGAACTCAAAGTCATAGTTGGGCTGAGTTCCGTATCCGTTGTTTGTAGACAGAATGACATATTCAGCGCCGTTGAAGTTGTGAGTCCCGAGCTTTTCGATTGCCGAGGTCTCGGGTGCGCTGGTAGTGGTCTGAGGTTCAGTGCTGTCAGTCTGAGTATCCATGGCGGCAGGTCCGCTTCCGCATGATGTCAGCAGCAGAAGCGCGAGGGTAAGCGCTGTGATTCTTGTTTCTTTCATTGCTTTCTCCCTTAATTTTCATACCGGCAAAACAGCCGGGGTGATTTCTCAATAGACTCTGACGGTCTTATAGTACTCCATGAGCTTTATAAATAATCCGCCTATTACCGAGCGGTTCTGGAATCCGCGCTGAACCGAGGTCGTCGTGAAATACCAGTCGGTCATCGGGACACGCGACGGCATGACGTTGTAGGCGTTCCAGAGCGGTTCGATGTAAGCCTCGAAATCCGCTTTGGATTTACAGAGGGTCGCGGTCCAGACTATCCAGTCGGACTTTGTGTAATCCGAGCGGTTGTCGAGCGGCATGCCGTAGGCTCTGAAATATCTGCGGTTCGAGAAGACTTCGCCGTCGATCGTCTCAGCGGGAATGAGTTTTGTTCCGAAGAGCTTGTCCCAGACGATATTGTACTTCATGCTGAACGTGCCCTTGCTGTCGAACGCGAGACGATAGCTGCCGTCGCCGTTCGAGGCGCGGAGAAGCCAGTTGATCGAGAGCTTGCGCGCGATATCGAAGTAGCGTCCGGAGTCCTCATGGCGACCGAGCTTCTCGCAGATTATACCCATTCCGGCGATACCCGAGATAGCCTTCAGAGAGAGGTTGCAGTTGTGGGCGAGATGTCCGGCGAAGTCGTCGGTGCAGAGCTGATTTGCGGGGTCGGCGCCGTTCTCGGTGAGGTAGGATGTCCACTTGACGAGAGTGTCGAACCTCTCAGCGGCGTAACTGAAATCACCGCTGGCAATCGAGTAAGCCGCTATCATGACGAGCATATTGCCGCACTCCTCGACCGGCATCTGATATTCGAGCTTGTTTCCGCCGTAGACCTGACCGTTGACGAGCGGGTATTGACCGCAGTCGTGAGGAGCGAAATCAAACTTCCACGCGTCGCTCTCAGCGTACTTGAAGATAGGACGCATCATACCGAGCACGAGTTCAGGGTTATAAATGAGGAACATCGGAATCGAGGGGTAGCTCACATCCACAGTCACAGCGCAGCCGTTCGAGAAGCACTCCTTCGAGACGAAGATGAGATTGCCGTCCTTATCGAGTGCCGCCTTATGAGCCGCGATTGCCTGTCTGAAAGCGAGCTGGAGGAGCTCGGCGTACTTTTCGCCGCCGGCTCTGACCGCGTCAAGAACGAGCTTGTCGTCGAGTTTTTCAGCCTTTTCGAGGAGGGTGTCGTAATCGTCGAGAGCCTCCTTGATCGCGGTCTCGATGGTCTTTCCGTCCTTATTCCAGACAGATCTGAGCTTCTCGCCGAAGTAGGTAAGCGAATAAACATCGTCGTAGGCGAAAGCTATCAAAGCGCTGTCGGTGAAGGTCTTTTCGAGAGTTACGAATGTCATTCCGGTCTCATCGCACTTGCCGGAGCCGGTCTTTGCGTCTTTCGCGGCGAGGTAGAAATAGCCCCAGTCGATGCGGCGGTCGTCTCCGCTGACAGCGAGAACCGGCTGATCGACGCTTCCGATGCGGACAGCGTTTATACCGTCGAACTCCTCGGTTTTGGTTTCGGTTGCGAACTGACCTTTTTCGTTCAGGCAAAGCTCCTCTGACGCGGCGATCGTTACCTTTGTGGTATGTTCAACGCCGTCGACGGACTTTACAGCGAGCGCGAGGTAGCTGACCGGGCGGGTCATTATATCGAGGTCATCCGGGAAGAGCGGAGTGAAGAATTTCGCGGTGAGTTCGATGCCAGCGCCCTCGAAGATATAGGTTGTGCAAAGGGTGGTGACGTCGAGATTTGTCTGGGTGAGGGGTTCTTCACTGCCCTTGCCCATGAAGCGGTAGGGCTTGCCGTCGATCTCGAGGATACCGCAGATGGTATTGGGTTTACC
>CAKSOR010000180.1 GCA_934477985.1 uncultured Eubacteriales bacterium | reverse complement strand
GAGTTTAACCCTCCCTCACCTGACGGTGCCACCTCCCCTTTCAGGGGAGGCAGGGGGAGCGCGTTTACCCCTCCGTCACCTGACGGTGACACCTCCCCTTTCAGGGGAGGCAGGGACACGGGCGAGCCTCCCCTGAAAGGGGAGGTGGCGCGAAGCGCCGGAGGGGTTTCTCCTGCCGCAAAGTAAAGTGCGCGGGCAGTTACTTTGAATTATTACAAATGAACGCCGCGATGTCCGAGTGCAGGGTCGCACCCTGCCGATGTCCGAGTGCAGGGTCGCACCCTGCTCAGACCCCATCCTCAAACAGATCATGTTCGCAGTCGACACCGGATTCAGCGGATGATTCCCCCCAGAATCCATACTGCTTCAGATAGAAGCTCACCAGCGACGCCGTCGCGCCCGAGTTGAGCGCCGCGTCCTCAAAGTAAGCTCCCGCGACGGAATACTCCGCCGGAAACTTTTCGCGCAGCGACAGAAACTTCTGAACGCTGATGCCCGCGAACCGGCAGAACCCCGCGACGTTCGGAAATACCGGACGCTTCGGATTCTCCTCTGAGCGCGATGAGCACTCCGCGAGATAGGAGTCAATGGAAGCCAGCAGCTTCTTGCCTGACGAGATCGTCAATCTTTACCACCTCGAATCTTGTGCAATTATTATACCATAACCGAACCCATCACCGCACGTCAGAACCCACCATAACACCTCGTCTTATTAGATGAAATCGCAGGCGAAATTTGCAAAAATCTTCGTCAATATTCACATGCACGTCATAAAAAGGTGCTATAATAAAAAATATCAAGAATTAAGGAGCACTGAATGAAAGCAAAAAAAACAGCCGCGCTGCTTCTTGGCGCGGCGATTATAGCGACCGGTCTGACCGCGTGCGGAGAGGGCAACCCGCTGAAGTCCTCGACAACCGATAAAAAGGTCGTCATGACGGTCGGCGGCGATAACGTGAAGTACGAGGAGTACAGATATTTCTACTTGAATAATAAGCGCGACCTCTACGGCGAAGGCGCGGAGCTCACCGCCGACGAGGAGGCGAACATCAAGGCGCTCACAAAGACGAACATCACCGACCGCCATACCCTGAGCCTGCTCGCCAAGGACTACGGAGTCAAGCTGACGAGCGAGGATAAACAGCGCGCCAAAGCTTACGTCGATACCTTCCGCACGACCTGCGGCGACACCGAGGCGTATAAGGATCAGCTGAAGAATCAGTACCTGAACGAGCCGTTCTTCGTCGAACTGACAAGCGACACGACGATCGCCTACGCGCTGCTCGACGAGATGGCAAAGCAGGGCGGAATCGCGGTCAGCGAGGAGGATTACGAGGAGGCGATCAAGACCGACGAGGTGCTGTGCGTCAAGGAAATCTACATAACCTACCCGAGCGAGGAGCTGAAGGACTGGGCAAAGAGCCGCGCGGAGGAGGTCATGGCGAAGCTGAAAGCCGGCGGAAACTTCGAGGAGCTGATGACCGAGTACTCGAACTATAACGGCGAGGATCTGCCGCCCGAGCACGGCTATTACACGATGGAGTACGACGCGCTGGAGGAGGTCTGGAACACGGCGAAGGACCTGAAGGAGGGCGAGTACAGCGATATAGTCGAGACGGCGTTCGGTTATCACATAATCAAGCGCGAGGCGAAGGACAGGGATTACATCGAGACGATCCACGACGAGCTGTACGAGATTTTCCGCCAGTCGAGGTTCTATAAGAAGTTCTACGAGTACCGCGACGGAATCGAGGTCAGCTACACGAGCTTCGGAGAGGGACTGAGCGATTCTACGGTCGTTTAAGCAGGGGACGCCCCTGGACTCGAACGTCAAGGTTAGCCTTGCTGAGTCGTTTATATCAATAAATTTTGCGCAAGGCTATTGACAAATCCGGCGAAGTGTGATATAATAATAACAGCGGAGAGAATCCGCTGACAGTTCAAGTTCTTCGTTAGATGACGATGTGTGACGGTTCTGACACATCATAAAAATAAAAAGTGACCGAGCGATGATAATGAGTGACGGTTCTGACTCATTGTAAAAATAAAAAGTGACCGAGCGAAGAACCGCAAACCTGATAACAAAAAAACTCCCCCAAGGGGAGTTTTTTGATTTGAAGTGTATGAGCGCCTATATTCCGGCGAAAATCAGCGAGTTTCCCCGCGTATCAGAGTAACTTTTTTCGGCAGGTGAACGGCTTGCCGTGAACGGGTCGGCGAGTTCAGGCGTTGCCTGAGCTCGCCGATTCCCCCAAGATAGAAACGAAGTAAACGATTCAGACAAGCTGAATTTGACGATCGAGTGCAGGGTCGCACCCTGCCGGTCAAAAGAGTTTCATTTCCTCCTGCCCGACGACCTTCGCTCCCCAGAACCCGTTCTCCTCGAGCCTTGCGAAGAGCTTGCCGAGCTTCTTCGGCGCTTCGTACATTGTGACGTCGAACTCCTCGCGGAGCTCGTCCGCGTTTCTCAGCGCGTCCGCGAAATTCTCTTCATTATAAATGACCGCGAGCTTCTTCCGGCTCGTCGGAATCTGATAGTTCTTCTCGATAAGTATCGACGCGATGCGCTCAAAGCCGATCGAGAAACCGACCGCCGGGATCGACTCGCCGATGAACTTGCCGATCAGATTGTCGTACCGTCCGCCGCCGCCGATCGCGCCGCGGAACTCCGGACTCGTGATCTCAAACACCGTGCCGGTGTAATAGCCCTGTCCGCGCACCAGAGTCAGGTCGTAAACCACGCTGTAGCCGTCGGCGAGCGAGTTCGCCGTGTCCATGATCTTTCTGAGGTTCGAAACGCAGTCAAGCGAGCCGACAAGCGCCTCGGCGTCGTCGAGCGTGAAGGGAGTCTTCGAGATCGCCGCCATCAGCTTCCCGACCTTTTCGGGGTCGAAGCCCTTTTCGATCAGCTCGGCGCTGACACCGTCGGCGTTAATTTTGTCGAGTTTGTCGAGCGAAATGCAGACCGAATCGCAGTCAGCCTCGCCGAATCCCGCCGACATGATGATCGCCTTCAGAAGCCGGCGGTCGTTGATGCGGATGTTGAAGTTGTCGAAGCCGATGTTGTGGAGCGCCTTGGCGGTCGTGCCGATGAGCTCGACCTCGGCGGTCCAGGACGACGAGCCGATGATGTCGATGTCGCACTGAACGAACTCGCGCATTCTGCCTTTCTGCGGGCGCTCGGCGCGGTAAACGCGGTCGGTCTGGATGACCTTGAAGGGACTTGCGAGCTTTGCGCGGTTGTTGGCGTAGTAGCGGGTGAGGGGAAGGGTGAGGTCGTAGCGCAGACCCATGTCGGCGAGCTCCTTTGGATCGCCGGAAGCGAGCGCCTCATCGAGCTTTTCGCCGCGCTTCATTATTTTGAAAATGAGGTTGAGATTCTCGCCGCCGTCGGACTTGTCGAGATTTTCGATGTCCTCGATGATCGGCGTGGTGATGCGCTCGAAACCGCAGGAGCGGTAGGTCGAGACGATGGTCTGCTGGAGGTAATCGCGGATCGCGGTTTCAGCGGGTAAGTAGTCGGCAGTGCCTTTTACGGGGGTGGTTTTCATGGTTTTGCTCCGTTAAATGTAAATTTTATTCATTAAGATCACCGTGCACGGAACAAGTTTCCGAAAGCGCGATGATTTTCAATCAACTTTTTGTGACCCGGGACCCGCGGCGCGAAAAGAACGCCCGGATTTCCTCGGGGTCGCGCAGCTCATGTGACGGCTCGGGCTTGATATTCAGCCGTTCACGGCGCAGCTGGTCGCGTTCCGAAGCCTCAAGCGCCGCCAAAAGCCGCTCGGCGGTCTTTTCGTCGGTGATTCTGACGCTTTCGAAGATGCTCGAAGTTGCCATCTGAGTTCCTCCTTCTGGCGGGCAAATTCCGCCACATATATTATACCACATTCCGCGCGATTTGTCAACCACAAAACGCGAAAAAGACCGGAATCAATCCGGTCTTGTGGTGCAGCGAGTGCAGACAAACCCGAACCTTTTAGTGCGGCTTCAATTTCCGCAAAAGTGTAAGTCTTGTTTCCGTCCTTGCAGTTGAACAGGATCGTCAATCTTTCATCGTAGAGATAAACGGCGTTGACAAAGCTGTCGATCAACCTGCGGCGATGATCGAGAAGTTTGGGATTGAGTTCTCTGAATTTCGTAAGAAAGAAAAGAATCTGCTCTTTTGTCAGCGATGGCACTGACATTTCTTCCTTCATGATCTGTACGGTCAGATCTGATTTCTGCGTTTCCAGATCATTCAATCGCTCTTTGGTGGACGGTGTGATAATGCCCATCTGAATGGCACTCATAAAATTCTCAATGCCTTTTTCTACCTCCTTCAGTTGCCGCCTGAGAATAGGCAGGTTTGTATTTTCTGCGTGAAGTCGTTCCATCAGTCTGTCTGCAACATCATTCAGAAGTTCATCGTCAAAAATGACTTCGCGGATTTTGGAGAGAACAATATTTTCGATCCATTCCTTTTTTACCGTTTTCTTATGGCAGTCCCCACCCTTACGGGCACCGTTGCACTTGTAGTAACGGTGTACATTACCCATGTGACTTGTTCCGCTCTCTCCGGTCATCATGCGCTTACACTCACCGCAGAAAAGCTTCGTCGTCAGGAGATATTCATCCTCTGCCTTGTGGTGGGCAGGGGCTTTCTTTGTTTTTGCCATACGCTCCTGTACTTTATCAAACAGTTCTTTCGGAACGATAGCGGGAATTCCGCCGGGAATAACCGTATCTCTGTAAGAATATTCGCCGATATACTTTCGGTTGTGGAGCATTCTTGTGACGCTGTTGATGCTGATCTTTCCGTTCCGTTTTGTTCGGATACCGGCAATGTTCAATTCGTCCGTTACTTCCCGCATGGACTTTCCGGCGGCGTAATGCCGGAAGGCATTCAATACGGCAGGAGCGGTGATAGGATCAATCTGAAAATATTGTGCAGGGTCGATGATATATCCGATTGGCAAGGTCCCGCCGTTGTATTTGCATTTCAAGGCGTTTTCTGTCAATCCACGAATCACTTTCTGTGCAAGGTCAGCCGAGTAATACTCCGCCATACCTTCCAATACGGATTCCAGCAGAATGCCTTCCGAGCCTTCTGAAATAGATTCGGTTGCCGAAACAACACGAACGCCGTTTTTGCGCAGGATAGATTTATAATGTGCCGAGTCATAACGGTTTCGGGCAAAGCGGTCAAGCTTCCATACAATGACGGTGTCAAACTTCTTTGCCGCGCTGTCCTTGACCATTTTCAAGAAGCTCGGACGATTATCCGTTTTCGCAGAATAGGCACGGTCGATGTACGGCTCAAGCAGAGTGATACCGTTCCTGTCCGCATACTGACGGCACTCCCGAAGCTGACCTTCAATGGACTCCTCGCGCTGATTATCGGAGGAATACCGTGCATAAATAACGCCGATCATGTGTCGCTCTCCTTTTTCTTTACTGCTTCTTCTTTTTCCCGCTTTTCAAGCCAAGCGGCAAATTCCCGCTGTCCCTCCTCGCTTTGAAAGAATTCGATCATCGCCGGAAGCAACGCATCTGCCAGATTGTCAATCTCCTCTTTCGGAACACCGAAACAGCCACGGGTATTGTTGATTGCGTTCTTGAATTTTTCAACAAGCCAATCGAGTGACAAACACTTGTCATAATCAGGGTCACCCTTGCTGACGATCACGACTTGTGTGGTTTTGTTGTTGTTCATCGTTTCGACGATACATTCCCATGCTTCTTTTAATGTCAATGTTTCTTCCTCCTATCGCTTCAGTTCCTTGATGACCTTGATCGCCACGCCCTGAATGGTCACATTGCGTTCCACCTGGTCAGGGTAGTCCGGATTCTCGGCGTGCAACAGATAAGCCTGCTTGTCGGGCAGATAGGTGACGGTTTTGAGTAAGGTTTCCCGTCCGTCCACAAGTACGACGGCATAGTCTCCGTCCCTGCAGGTGTTCTGCTCACGAACGATCACAAGGTCGCCGTCATC
>CAKSOR010000179.1 GCA_934477985.1 uncultured Eubacteriales bacterium | reverse complement strand
ATCCGGACTGGCTCGCACACAGAGTTCGTTATCCGCGGGGAGATATTCAGTTTTCAAAGAACCTTCGCACAAGAGGGGTTAAACTGTTACCTCGGGTGCGGGTGAAGAGATTTTTTGTCCCTTCACTCTATAGGCCTTGAAAACCTTCATTTTACAACCTCATCTCAAAAGTTTTCTGATTTTTTCAATCTTTTTTGCGATGTTCTGCTGTGAGCAGTGCATTCTCCCGGCAATTTCCTCCTGAGTCAGGTTTTCTCGCACCATGAGATCAATAATCTCTATGTAATCCGCGGACAGCTTCCGGACTTTCCGAACGAGGTTCGGAGTCTCAAGAAGCTCAATCCATTCTTCTGAAAAAGTCTTGTCAATAGAGTCTCCGTCCTCTTCCACGATGCTTTCAACGTCGACGTCATCATCTCCGTATCTGTAAAACTTCCGGGTTGAGTTGAACTCTCTCCAGTCGTACTCGAACATCTCGCGTATCGCGTCCTCACTCATGCCGGATTCGCGATACCAGACCTCCAGCTTCTTCCATTTCTCGTCGAATTTTCTTTTTTCCCGGGCATAATTGAATCCCATTTGGTTTTCCTCCGTTTTGATTGAATTTTTGAATCAAAACGGAGGTCCAAGTAAACGCGGTGTTATCCGCGTTTACTTGTGGTATCATCGCCTTATAGGTCTCCCAGAAAATGGGCACAAAAAAAACGCCATACAGATTCATGCTCGTTTGAACATGATTGTATAGCGTTTATTTTGTTTGTTTTTTCTCTTTTCAGGAATCGGTAAGGATCATTAGGGAACGTCAATTGTCACCGATGATGTCACTTGCGACCACTTATCAGATTTTTCTCATTTTCTCCACGGAGTCAGCTTCGGAAGAACTTCCCGTTCAAGCAGCGCGTACTCCTCCTTCGTGCAGCGTTTCATCGGCTTGCGGCAGCATCCGGCGTCGATTCCGAGCAGTTCAAGCACCGCCTTCTCGCCCGGCGTCACTCCGACCTTGCAGAGCGAGCTGACAATCTCGTTCTCCTCGTGCTGAATCGCCCTCGCCTCGTCGAGTTTCCCGGCGAGGAACAGCTCGCGTATCTTCACGATCTTATCCGCCGTGAAGTTGTAGGTCGAGCCAATGCCTCCGTCCGCGCCCGCCGCGAGTCCCGAAAGGAACATCTCGTCGTAGCCGTTGAAGATGTACTTATCCGGGAAATGCGACTTGATTCCTTCGAGCGCGAAGAAATCGCTCGATGTATGCTTGACTCCGAGGAACTGATCGTCGAAGAGCTTTTCAAGCTCGTTAAGTCCGAGCGAGATCTTTGTCGCCGCCGGAAGGTTGTAGACGAGCATTTTAAGTCCAGACGCGTGTGCGATTTGGCGATAGTAATCCATGATCTCGTCAAGGCTGAACGAATAGTAGAAGGGCGCGACCGCCGAAACCGCGTCATATCCGAGCTTTTCGGCGTAAACCGCGTAATCCGACGCGATATCCGCGCTGACCGTTCCGACGTGCGCTATCTTCAACGCGCGGTCGCCGATGATTTCGGCGCAGAGACGCATAAGCTCACGTCTTTCATCGTCGGTCAGCATGAACACCTCAGCGGTGCTGCCGCAGCAGTAGAAGCCGTCGACTCCAAGATTCAGGCTATGCTCAATAATATCGGCAAGCGCGTTTTCGTTGATCTTTCCGTTTTCCTTGAACGGCGTCAGAAGTGCCGTGTAGATTCCCGCGAAATTCTTCATATAAGATAATCCTCCGCTCTGAACGAGCTGCCCTTTATAAACGCCTTGGGCGCGTCGTCCACCATATAATTGACAACATAGATTTCCCCGTCGTCGAACTGAGCCCATCCGGTGTATCCCGTGTCGGATACCGAGCTGCGGTCAAAGTCGATCGGGAATATTCTCGCCGACTGCTCGTTGCGCTTCTCAACGAGTGCCGACTCGCGCGGCATAAGCGCGCCGAATGTATTCTGCGTCCAGCTTCCGAGCCAGCCGCTTCCGCCCTGCATAAAGCGGTATGTGATGAGTATCCGCCCATCCTTCAGAATTCCCGCGGTCGGACGGTGACAGCCGGGGAGCGGAACGTTGTAAACGCCATTCCAAGTGAGTCCGCCGTCACGCGAGATCGCCTTGAAGCAGTCGTAGCCCATCCATGAATTCTCGCGCAGATACGCGACGACTACGTCTGGCTCAACTTCAAGAAGCGACGCCTCGCAGAGATTGTAGCGCGGGTCAGACGCGACGGTTACCCTCTCCGACCATGTTTTGCCCTTGTCGTCCGAGTACCAGAGATATTCCGTGAGCTTTCCGGTTGTTTCGCTCGGGCTGTGCGCGGCGATCAGCCAGCGTCCGGACTTTAATTCAATGAGCTTGTCGGGCATTATCGCGTGCGCGCCGGGGATGATCATCGGCTCGCTCCAGCTCTCGCCGTCGTCCGAGCTGAACCAGAGCCTTATCTCTCTGGTGTCGGTCAGCTTCTCTCCAGAGATGTAGTCGCAGGATATGACAATCCTCCCGTCGTGAAGTCTGTTTATCCGCGCGCAGTTGTGGTACTGACTGCCCGAACGGCGTTCGGTCAGCGCGTGAACCGGCGACCAGCTCTTTCCGCGGTTGTCGCTTTTCCGGAATACTATCCGCGAAAGCTCGCGATTTCCGTGATGAGCACACTCAGTGTAGACGCAGATCAACCGCCCGTTGTCAGTCTTCACAAGATCGGGAAACGCTTCGTAGATCGAATCGTCCCGGCTTACAATGTATTTCTGCATTATCTTTCTCCTTTGCAGCGATGTTTACAGATAAATTATATAGCATATCCGCCTGTTTGTCAAGAGGATATGCTGTTTTTTTCGAAATACCTCAGCCTATCATGCCGCAGAAGCGTTCAAGTAACGCCGCGGTCTGACACCTCTCAGCGTTTCCCGCCGGAGAGATGAGTCCTCCGCCGATTCCGTTTATAAGCCTGTTCGCAACCGCCCAAGAGAACGGCTCAACCGCGTAGGAGCTTATTTTATCGCTGTCAGTGAAAGCATCAAGATTGGCACGTGCGCCAATGTCGCGTCCCATATGCTTTGCATAACGATAGAATATCGCCGCCATCTGCTCGCGGGTTATCTCGTTTTTCGGTGCGAAATGTTCAGCGTCAAAGCCGTTGACGATTGCGGCGGAATATGCCCACTTTATCGCCCCGATGTCAGAATTCTCAATGTCCCCGAAGGTCAGTTCGCAGTCTGCCGCGGGCGAACCCGCCGCACGCCAGAGCGCGGTCACAAGCGTTTCACGCGTAGTCGTTACGTGCGGATTGAACTTCCCGCTCACTGTGTCGATAAGCGCGTTTTCGGTGACAAACTTCACGTTGTCATAGAACCAGTCGCTCTTTTTAACGTCAGACGGCATTCCATCACTCGCAAGCGTCGGCTTCGCGACGCTGTAGATGTGCTGACGCTGTCCCTGATGGAAAACATGATCTCCCGCGTATTCCGCACCGAGCTTTTCCGAGAATCCGCTTCCGGCAATAATACGATCCTCAGTCACGTAAACAAACGGATCGACCACGTGATTAAGGTGTATTCCGGCAACCCAATAGTTAGACTCCCAACGCCAGAGGTCGCCGAGGTATTCCCAGTTCATACCGTCAGTGCTCTTCGCAAGCGAGAGGCACGGGCGAATAAGCAAATCCCCCTGCGGAACCGCGTTGACCCAGACCATGTAATAAGTCGTTTCATTTTCGGCGTAAGCGTCTCGCGCAATCTGCATCGAAGAACGTGCGCTCTGGAATTCATCGAGCCGTTTCAACTCACCCCATGTCGCACCGCCATCGGTCGAATCGCTGTAAACGATACAGCCATAGGTATTCCAAGAGCTATAGAGTCTGACACCTTCCGGCGTCTCTATGATTTTCGACTCGCCGAAATAATACTGTCCGGAATTCCCGGGAATCTGAGTCGTGTTCATCGTCGACTCGGTCCAAGTCATTCCCTTGTCGTCCGAGTAGAATATCCGGCTGAAAACCGCGGGATCGTCTGCCGCCGGAGTCGTCTTGTTTTCGTAGTTCTGGCAGTAGAATATCCGCCCATCCGACATCTCGGTGAACTTGTCGTTCATGTTCGTGCCGTAATACTCGGTCGAACCCGAAAGTGTAGTCGGAGCGATCGCGCCGCCGTCCACCCAGTTCACGCCATCGGTCGAACGGCTCGAAATGAAATAATTCACGCCGTCAATGACCTTAGAAGCGTTCTTTATATAGCTTCCATCGCGGAGTTTCAGGATATTCGGATAGCTGAGCGTGTTCGTCCACATATCGGAGCGTTCCCATGACGCGCCGTCGTCTGACGACTTGAAGGTCGCGCCGCTCATATGTATGTAGGTGAGCTTTCCATCCGGGGTTTCAAGCACAGTTCCTCCCTCACGGTATTTGTCGTCCGGCAGAATCGTATGCTTCACGTCCTTAAGGATTGTTCCCTCACCGCTGAGGAAGATTATCTCGGCGTTGTCGACCGAAACACTGAGCTTTTCGGAATAGATTCCGACTCTTCCGGGTGTGAACTGAGTCAGCTTGTCAGCGGTAAGCACAAGCTCGCCGTTCACATAGAGCTTCATAACCGAGCCGTCAGCAACCGCTCTGAGCCGATATGTTCCCGGAGTGATCTGAGCCTTTGCCGACGCCGCGCGGTATCTCAGGAAATCGCTGCCCTCGCGCGTGTCAATGAACCATTCGCCGTTTTCAAAATCATACCCGGCTCTGAGGTAAGCGTCAGAAGCGGTGTATCTGAGCGTTATCCCCGCCTCGCCGTCCGAAGGAATCGACGCGAAGGTGAAATCAGCCGAGAAATCCACATTTGCCTCGTATATCTGAATGAACGAAAGCGCGAGATCCGAAGTGTCGGAGATATATTTTCCGCCGGAAAAGCTCCAGTGATCGTCCGTGCCTTCCTCGGTCCAGTATTTGTTGTCGGTGCTGAAATCGTCGGTGAAGGTCATCGGATCCGAAACATTCTCATGCGCAGACCAGTCGTATTTTCTTATATTAGTAAGAACTTTCCCGTTCATCGCGAAGTTTCCGATTTCGATAGTCTCGGGAATGTCATCAAAGCCATCATAAAGTCCGGACTTTATGAAAGAACCGACACACTCATCGACTCCGAAGGCAGAAGGCGAGATAAAAACAAGCTTATTGCCAACGAATTTCGCCTCATATTTACATATATCGAAT
Organism: uncultured Eubacteriales bacterium; assembly: GCA_934477985.1. GTDB lineage: Bacteria > Bacillota > Clostridia > Oscillospirales > CAG-272 > Flemingiibacterium. The sequence goes on along the minus strand of CAKSOR010000179.1, from coordinate 800 downwards.
CCATCGAGCGTGTAATCGCATATCGCGCTTCCCGACTCAGGGCGGTTTGTGTCACCGATAAGTATCTCATACTGAGCCGCCGGAACAGAATCATTCACTATAGAAAGCTGTACGCCGATCAGCTCATTTATCCGCTTGTTCAGACGATTCGCGGCACGGCCTATCCGCTCAGGAGCGTTCTCGGAGATAACTATTCTATAATTTGAGATAGCAACGCCATTCGCGGTCACTGTACGATCAGTTTCCTCAGTTGTCATCTCGATCAGAGCGGCTTCTTCGGCAGTCTTGAAGAAATAGAGTCCCTTAATCTTGTAGAGTCCGCCATCCTCTTTGGAGCAGAACGACAGCGTGTCGTGAAGTCCGTTCTCAAGTCTTGTGAGAAGCGAAGCGTTGGTTATTTCAACCGTGTCGGTAAGAACAAATTCATCGGTGTCGGCAATATTCCCGCTGATGACCATACCCTCTCCGGTCGCGTTATTGAAGAGCTTCAGTTCAACCGGAGCACCGCCGGGATTCTTCGCCGAATAGCAGACCCGCAGATATTTGTATTCAGGCGAAAATACCCCCTGCTCAAATCTGACCATCAGATTGTAATTCGACGCTCCTTGGAAGGTCGATAACGAGCGCGTAACGCTGACCTCACCCGTGTGATCATCAACACTGTACGCGCTGAGATCCGGGAAAGAAGCGATATTTTTCTGATAGTTCTCGTCAAAGGTTATTGATTTCAGATGAAGCGCGGCGGGTGTGTCTCCATAGTAAGCATATGCCGCCTCCTCGCTGTCAAAGAACGCTAATTC
>CAKSOR010000178.1 GCA_934477985.1 uncultured Eubacteriales bacterium | reverse complement strand
ACAACAAATCAGCTTGACAAACCGGCGGAAAACTGCTATCATATAGGCAGCGCCTTACGGCAAGCGCGGAAGACAATCAGCTATATACGTAAAGTTATCTTTGTAGTATTATGTATACAAAGCGCTTTTTTCGCGAACCGTCGATGTTGTGGTCAGCGAATGCTATTTTGACACAATAGTTTCGGTCATTATGTACAAACCGGATTATGATGGTACAGATCAAACATTTCTGCCGAAAGAGCCGTTAACCAAAATCTCCGGCGAACACACTTTCTTCGCCTGCAAAGTCGACGTCATGGAGCACGGCTTCGTCGCGCGCGTAGTCCGCGGAGGAACAACGCTGATCCTTGCGCGGGTCTTTTATTCCGGTGGTCACGGCGAAACAAAAAAAGTTAACCAGAGAGCGTTGAAATTTTACATTTTCGCAATATTTTATTCCTGTTTTTGTGATAAAATTAAGGAGGAAGAATATGAAACAACTCAGTTTTTCGAAAATCTCACCCGATCAGATCGTGAAAATTCCCGGCTGGTTCGTCTGGTGCGGCAGCATGGTGCGCACGCCTGACCGGAAATGCCACCTTTTCCTCTCGATGTGGGAGGAAAAATGGGGTTTCGAATATGGCTGGGCGACGCATTCGCGCGTCGGTTACGCCACAAGTGACGAACCGGATGGCAAATTCGAGTTCAAGGGTGTCATCTTCGAGGGCTCGCACCGCGAGGGCGACTTCGACCGCGACTCGGTCCACAACCCGTTCGCAATCTGGCATAACGGAAAATTTTACTTGTTTTACAGCGGCAATTTTGGCAATGGTGACTATGACGTTCACACATCAAACCAACGCGTCGGTCTCGCGACCGCGACTGATCCGCTCGGAAGCTGGGAGCGTTCGCCCGAACCTCTCTTTGAAACGCGATTTGGCAAATTTGACGAATCCGGCACGACAAACCCAAGCGTTTGTCTCGCACCCGACGGAAAATTTGTCATGATTTACAAATGTTGGTCAGATAAGCCGCCATTTAACGGCAAAGTGTCGATAGGCATCGCGACCGCCGACAGTCCTGACGGCGATTGGAAGCGTTCCGACGAGCCGATTTTCGACACGCCTGGCGTGAAATTCGCCGCCGAGGATCCGTGCGTCTTCAGTCAGGGCGGCAAACTCCACTGCCTGCTGAAGGATATGGGAAATTTTTACATACCCGACATAAGCCGTTCGATTTTGCTATTCGATTCAGATGACGGCAAAAACTGGCAGCCCGCCGACCCGCTTCTCTTCCACACGCGCGAGCTCGATTTTGAGGAGGGTGGCAGGCAGCTGATCTACCGCATGGAGCGCCCCTTCCTGTTTGTGGAAAATGACGAACCGAAAGTTTTCTTCACCGCCGTACTGCCGACTGAAGAAAAAACGACCTGTTTCAATGTCCACATGAGGGTACTGATGTAAATTTTTTTAAGTAGTATTTTTGTACATATTTCAAACATTCGCGCCGTATTGTAAATTTATAATGAACGATATTATCACATATGCCGAAAACAACCTCGAACCGCTTTCAAGCGGAAATTTCAACCGCGTCGACAGCCTTATCCTCTCCTGCCTCTGCTACCTGCGCACGCCCGAAGCGGCGTCCTGGCAGGGCGTGAAACTGCGCGAGCTCGCCCGCGCCGAGAACTTCAAGGAGATGTTCAGCGGCGTCGTCGGACCGGAAAACCTGAAAACGCTGCTCTACGCGCTCGCCGCGAGCCCGCGATTCCGCGACATAATTGTCTGCGGCGCGGTCGAAAACAGCGATCCGGAAGTCGAAAAGCAGTTCGCGGCGACGACTTACCGCACGAGCGACCTCGCGTACGTCGCTTACCGCGGTACGGATTCTACATTCGTCGGATGGAAAGAGGACTTTAACCTCGCCTTCCAGTATCCGATCCCGTCGCAGCTCGCCGCGGCGAATTACCTCGCCGAAGCCGCCGCAAAAATCAGCGAAAACTACAAATTTCGGCTCGGCGGACACTCAAAAGGAGGCAATCTGGCAGTTTACGCCGCCGCAAACTGCCCCGGACTGCGCGATCGGATCGTGAAAATCTACTCGCACGACGGTCCGGGCTTCATTGAAAGCGTCCTCGAGAGTGAAATGTTCAAGAAAATCGAACCCAAACTCGACAAAACCGTCCCGCAATCCTCGCTTGTCGGCATGATATTGGAGCATCAGGAAAATTTTACAGTCGTCAAAAGCACCAAACAAAGCGTCTGGCAGCACGATCCGTTCACCTGGCTGGTCGACGGCGGCGATCTGGTCACGCTTGACTCGCTCGAACCGAATGCAAAATGCTTCGACGCGACGCTGAACGAGTGGCTGAGCGGGCTTGACAAGGCGGAGCGTGAGCGTTTCGTCGACGCGCTTTTCGGGCTGATTGACCTCGAACGCATCGCCACATTCGACGAATTCGGGGCGAATTGGCAGCAAAATCTGCGCGAAATGATGCGCGCTGCGGTCGGAATGGACCCTGAAACGAAGAAATTTGTCAAAAAAACGCTGAAAGCGCTACTGACACTTTGCGTAAAAAACTATCCCGAACTGCTCCGGGCGCGTCGTGACTTCCGGAAGGAGCGCCGCGATGAAAGATGACCGACTGATTTACGAAATTTTGTCAGTTGTAGAGGAAATTCCGGAGGGCAGAGTCGCGAGCTATGGGCAGATCGCGCGGCTGATCGGACGCGAAAAAAACGCCCGCCTGGTCGGAAAAGTCCTGAGCGAATCGGAAAAATATGGAAATTACCCCTGTCACCGGGTCGTGAACAGCGCCGGACGCCCTGCCCCATGCTTCAGGGAGCAACGAGGACTGCTTGAAGACGAGGGCGTTGAGTTCAAACCGAACGGCAACGTCGACATGAAGCGCTTCGGATGGGAAGAATAGAAAAAATGTGCCTGAATTCAGGCACATTTTTTGCTTCTTTTATGTAAATTTTCACTTATTCTTCGCGCTTCCGATGAACTCAATCAGCCGCGCGTTCTCGCCGGACTCGAACAGCGCCTCAGGTTTGCCGTCCGCCGCGATGACGCCGTGCTCCATAAAGATCACGCGGTCCGAAATGTACCGCGCGAAGCTCATTTCGTGCGTCACAACGACCATCGTCATGTGTTCGGCGGCGAGCTGCTTCATGACAGCGAGGACCTCGCCGGTCAGCTCAGGGTCAAGCGCGCTCGTCGGCTCGTCGAAAAGCAGAATATCCGGGTCGGTCATCAGCGCGCGCGCGATCGCCACCCGCTGCTTCTGCCCGCCCGAAAGCGCCGACGGCATCTCATCAATCTTGTCGAGCAGCCCGACTTTTTCAAGCAGCGCCTCGCATTTCGCGTTCGCCGCCGCCTTGTCGAGCAGATGATTAGTCACCGGCGCGCAAATCATGTTCCCGCGCACTGACATATGAGGAAATAAATTGAAATGCTGGAAAACCATTCCAGTTTTGGAAAGAATCTTCCGCATGATTTTGTCCTTGACATAGACGCCGTTCTCGACAAAAAACTCGCCGCCGATCGCGATGCTGCCGCCCGAAACACGTTCGAGCCCGATCAGCGACCGCAGCATCGTGCTCTTCCCCGAGCCCGACGGACCGATCACCGAGATGATCTCGCCCGACTCGACTTCGAGTGAAACGCCGCGGAGTACGTCGATTTCACCGAATGATTTCTTTATATTATCAGCTTTTATCATCATGTTGCACACCTCAATACGTAGTCTTGCGCTCGATCACCGCGAAAATCTTGGTCAGTACGAAAATCATCGCGAGATAAATGACAGCGGCGATGACAAACGGCGTGACGTTGACGAGCGCGTTTACCTGCCCCTTGGTCTTGTGCATCAGGTCGGCGAGCCCGATCGTCGTGACGAGCGCCGTGTCCTTGACCAGGCTGACCGCCTCGTTGCAGACCGCGGGGATGGCGACCTTGATCATCTGCGGGATGACGATCTTTACAAGTGTGGCGAAATGTGACAGACCGAGCACCTGCGCCGCCTCGTACTGCCCCTTGTCGATCGATTTTATGCCGCCGCGGAAAATCTCGCAGAAATATGCCGCGTAGTTGAGCACAAACGCGACACAAGCCGCCGTGAAGCGGTCAAGCACGAGAAATTGCCCTACAAATGGAATATATGGTAGTCCGAAATATACAAAAAGCAGCTGCAACATCAGCGGAGTTCCGCGCATAATAAACACATAAAAGCGAGCGATCCAGCGGATCGGCGTGATTTTCGTCTGTGAAAGAAGCGTCGTAACGAATCCGAGCGGCAGCGAAAGCAGGATAGTTATAAAGAACAACGAAACCGTTATCCCAAGTCCCTGCGAAAGAATTTTCAAAGTATTTACAAAATCGTTAAAAGTAATGATGATCTCCTCCTTCAGAGTCACGTTCCATTCTCTTCATATATTATACCACACTTTTTTAGTTTTGTAAAGAGCTAAAGGAAAAAATATTTTTAAAAAAAGGTTGAAATTTTCGTCGAAATATGGTACAATATAGGAAGAAAATCTTTGAAAGGAAAAGTCCGTGACAAAACACATCTTCATCGTCAATCCAGCCGCCGGAAAAGGTCCGGAGGCTGCGCAAATTTCCGAGGTGATCCGCGACGCCTGCGAGGCGTGCGGGGTTGCGTACGAGATTCACAAGACAACCTGCCGCGGCGACGCGACAGTGTTCACAAGGACAAAAGTCGAGTCGAAGCCGGCCGGCGACGAGTACAGATTCTACTCGTGTGGCGGAGACGGCACACTTTCCGACGTCGTGACCGGGCTTGTCGGCGACCCCGGCAAACCGAAACCAGGCGTCAGCGTCGGCTGCGTACCGATCGGGACGGGCAACGACTTCACACGCAACTTCAGCCAGAGCGAGTTTTTCCTCGACATCACGAAGCAATTGCTTGGCGACCCGGTCGCGATCGACTGTTTTTCGGTCGAAGGCGACACGCCGGAGAGTCATCGCTGTGGCGTGAACATGGTCAACATCGGCTTTGATTGTGACGTAGTTGTTAAGGCTGGAGAGCTGAAAAAGCGAAAATTCTTGCCAAAAAGCCTTGCGTACGTAATCGGAGTCATCATAATGCTCAAAAATAATCTCGGTAAGACAGTTACCGTAGTGGATTCCGACGGCAACACATTCACTCGCGAATTTCAACTTGTTGCGGTCGCGAACGGCGGATATTGCGGCGGCGGGTTCCATTCAGCGCCCGAATCAAAGCTCGACGACGGTCTTCTCGACCTCAGCCTGATCAAAAAAGTTTCGCGGACAAAATTCCTGCGTCTGGTCGGGCACTACAAAAACGGAACACATCTTAAGACGCGGCTCGGCAAAAAAGTCGTCAACTACAGTCAGACTACATCAGTCGAACTGCGTTTTCCGGACGAAACAAACGTCTGCATCGACGGCGAGATCCTGAAGCTGCACGAGGCACGATTCAGGGTGATTCCGCGCTCAATTCTCTTCCTCCTGCCGGTCGGAACAGAGATAAAGTCAAAATAATTTTACAATTTAAGCTCCTGAATTCCCCAAAAGCAAGCCCTGAACGGCAAATTCCTGTTTAAAAAGGTTTGGAAACAGGTGTGGCGCCGGTGGAGGGGGAAGAACCTTTCCTCAAAAGGTATTCCCCCCTTCCCCGGCAAGAAAGGAAAAAATGAAAATAATAATCGACACTGACCTTGGCGGGGACTGCGACGACGTTGGCGCGCTCGCGGTCGCCTGCAATCTGGCAAAAGCCGGAAAAACCGAGCTCCTGGCGGTCACCTACTGCATCGGAAACCCCTGGGGCGGATATTTTACAAAATACGAACTCGACTATTTCGGTTTCAAAGACGTCCCGGTAGGCACATTGAAGGATGAAAATTTTATGTCCGCGCCAAATTACGCGAAATATTCTAAACCGTTTTGTGAAAGATACCAGACGACGTATCCTGAGACCGAGGACGCGACGCGGGTTCTGCGCCGGACACTCGCCGGAAATTCAGGCGTTACACTTGTGGCTAT
>CAKSOR010000177.1 GCA_934477985.1 uncultured Eubacteriales bacterium | reverse complement strand
CCTTTTTGCGGTTTCTCGATTGGTTTCTTGGCTTTCTGCTGCCATGCAAAATGTTGATGGTTATTCAGTAGACATTAAATAAATATTATGATTTTATAATAGTCGGGAATTTTACCGCGTCGGCATGATATGACCGTTGACATCGGCGCATGAATCTGTTACAATTTTTGTTATCCGGATTTTCACACGGCAAAATGTCTGAAAGGTAAAGGTCATATTTTTCAATGGATCGGTCAGTTTTTGATTCTCACGCGTATCGACGCTCGCGCGGAGCTTACCGCGCACAGTGTACTTTTGAGTATCTCATAACGATACTCATGTCGGATTCCTATCTCGCAAAGCTCCTGTCGGATATCGGCGTGGGCGATACCTTCATCGGAATCATCTCCTCATTCATAGCCGCCGCGTTCCTTTTTCAGCTCGCCGCGATATTTCTCGCGCCGAGGATAAAGAACGTAAAACGGGCGGCGATAATTTTTCATGTCACAAGTCAGGTGATATTCGCGTCGCTTTACTTTGTTCCGACGCTTCCGTTTCCGGGCGGGGTAAAGACCTTTATTGTCGTTTCAGGGATTCTTATCGCCTATTCGTTCCGCTACACGGTCCTTTCGATAATCTACCGCTGGGCGAACTCCTTCGTCGATCCCGAAAAGCGCGGAGTCTATTCGGCCGGGAAGGAGATGATCTCGCTTATCGTCGGAATAGTTTTCAGTCTTTCGATCGGAATGCTCATCGACGGCTTTGAGGCGGCAGGTAATCTTCGCGGGGGATTTTTAGTCGTGGCTGTTATAGGACTTATCATCTCGGGATTGGATCTTGTCACGCTCTCGCTGATCGAAAACCGCGCCGAGCCTGAGAATGCTTCGAAAATCCCGGTGAGAAAAGTGATATCCGGTCTTATCGGAAACCGCGGCTTCCGCTCGGTCGTGATTCTCAATGTCCTGTGGCAGTCGGCCTGCTACCTGACGATCGGATTCCTCGGAATCTACAAAATCAGGGATCTCGCGCTGACCGTCGGAGCGGTTCAGATGATAAACATCCTCGGAAATTTCTGCCGCTTTCTGGTGTCAAGGGGCTTCGGGCGTTATTCTGACAGAACCTCATACGCGCGGGGAATCGGACTCGCGATGATGATCGCCGCGGCGGCGTTCTTCGTGAATGTCTTCACCACTCCGAAGACGTGGTATCTTATTATCGTTTACACGATCCTCTACTCCGCCTGCCTTGCCGGAACCGAACAGAATTTTTCGAACATCGTATACAGCTGCGTCCCCGAAACGAGCTTCGTTCAGGCAAACGCGATCAAGAACAGCATCGGCGGGATCTTCGGCTTCATCTCCTCAATGATCGGAAGCCGGATTCTCGGAGCTGTTCAGGCAAACGGCAACACGATCTTCGGCGTCACGGTTTACGGACAGCAGGCTTTGTCGCTAATCTCGTTGATTCTCATTGTCGCGGCGATGATCTATAACCGTGCCGTGATCTCAAAGCGGAGCGTGATGGGGCAGTGACAGGTCAGTTTCTGATATCCCGGTTTTCCTCGTCGCGGACGAAGATATCGCCCTCAAGATTCTGCTCCTCCCACGGATTTCTGTGCCAGAGCGTGAGTCCGCCGCCCAGTTGACGGTAGCGGAACATCGTGATTCCCGTGTACTGCTTGAATACCCGCTGAGCGTGGCGGAGATCCGAAAACCCGGCCATGGCGGCGGTCTCTGAAAGCGGTGTGCCGGGATTTGAGCGGATGAAGCTCCGGATACACTCAACGCGGCATTTTGCGATGTACGACGGAATGCTCATGCCGCATTCATTCCGGAAGATCTTTCCGACATAGTCGGGAGACAGGCCGACGGCCTTCGCGATCGCCGCCACGGTGAGCTTTTCGGGCAGAACCGAGTTTATGTACTTTTTGATCCGATAGACATGATAGTACGAGCTTGACGGGATATTCCGCATTTTCTCAAATCGCGTGCGGATCTGCTGGCGGATTGAAAAATCGAGCGTCGCGAGAAGTTCATAGAGTAAGGACAGGCATTTCAGCTTTCCCGACGTTGAAATGTCGAGCCGGCAGTTGATCATCGACTCGATAAGCTTGAGAGCCGATGAATCTTTTTCTTTGGACTCGGTCGGAGTCTCGGAGAGAATGATGACTCCCGGCGAAAGTCCCTCCATCCATTCCATAGTCTCGGCCTCGCCGTTTATCTCGACGCGTTCAAGCTTCATGTCGTCGACGCGGAAGGCGAGGCTTTCGGCCATGAAATGTGTGGCTTCCTCGCTTTTCAGCGGCTTCAGGACGTATTTCCGATCCGGGAAATAGACGCGGAGCGTCCCTTCCTTACGTATATCGGGAACGCCGTCCGATTCGATGCTCATATCGCATCCAAGTGACGTGCCGATCTCAAAGGTATTCTCGCGGTGATCAATGATATTCAGCTTCGTATTCTCGATTTTCTGGGTCGTTGACACGGCGAATTCGATGATTGGCTGTGAGAAGATTTCAAGTGTGTAGTAGACCATTTGAGTTCTCCAGATAGTTATTTGCGGTTCAATTATAGCATATGTTTCCCGAAAAATCAACCCCCGGCGGTAAGGTTATCCCTTGAAAATACCGCACATAACGGATATTGCCGCTTCGCTTTTGGCGTGGAAAGTCAAATTTTACTTCGAAAAAATACCGCGTATATCTGAACCAGCCGTTTTCAAAAGCCGGGTTTTACGGTAGAATATTGTTGTCACCGGGAAATCGTTGACACGGAAAACACGATAACTTTGTAAGAGAGGAACGAATTTTTTATGAAAGCACGGAATTCCCGAAAGATTCTCACATTCACACTGCTCGGCGCGATTCTTTTATCGAACGCAGGATGCGGCTCAACGCCCGGCACAGAAAGCGACACACAAAACGGAACGAATACCGACGGCACGTCGGGTGCGGAAACCACCGAGGAGGTCATCACGTCGGATCTTCCGGAGAGAAATTTCAACAACGCGAAATTCACGATTCTTCAGCGTTATGTAAGCGAAGGACACACGCACAACTTCTTTGAGTATGACGCCGAGGAGCAGAACGGCGAGATCCTGAACGACGCCGTCTTCAACCGCAACCGCCGGATTGAGGATCGCTTCAATGTCGAGATCACGACCGAAAACGCGGAATTCGCCGCGTCAAAGGCCTATAATCAGGTTATGGCCGACGACTGCTATTACAATCTGGTCGCCGACAGACCGACCGAGATGACAAAATTCACGCTGACCGGAATTTTCACCACAACCGACAAGCTGACCTATCTCGATCTCTCAAAGCCGTGGTGGAGCAGTCAGGCGAATGAGTCGTTCAGCATCGGCGGCAAGCTCTGCGTCTTTACGGGCGACTATGTACTTTATGAAAAGCAGCGTCTGCCCGTAGAGCTTGTGAACCTCGATCTCGCGGAGGATTACAATCTCCCGGATCTCTACGATCTTGTCCGCGATGGTAAGTGGACGATCGACGTTCTGAACCAGTATGCCGGACTGGCGTCGTCAGATCTCAACGGCGACGGAAAGATAAGCGACTTCAACGAGGATCAGTTCGGCATCGTCGAAGGTTCGTATACCTACATTCCATTCGTGCTTTTCAGCATGGGAAACCGCTTCTCCGAAAAGCAGAGCGACGGAAGCTATGGGATAACCCTGACCTCGCAGCATATGCTCGACTCGATCGGAAAGCTGACATCGGTTATCCTCACCGACGACACCGCGTGGGGCGAGGTTGTCTCGAACAACTGGCAGAACGGATTCGTTCCGCGCACCATCTTTGAGGAAGGCCGCGCGCTCTTCTTCAATGAGGTTCTCTCGACGATCCGCAACCTGAAGGGCGACGTTCGCTACGGAATTCTTCCGATGCCGAAATACGATGAGAATCAGGAGAAATATCTGACCACCGTTCAGTATGACAACTCGGGCGCGATCGCGGTTCCGATAACGCTTTCGGACGAGGATATGGAGATGACAAGCATCCTGCTTGAGGCTCTCTGCGAGGACTCGCATACCTCGACGCTCCCGGCCTTCATTGAGGGCGTCATGAAGTCGAAGAAGGCTCCCGACGAGGAATCGGCCGAGATGCTGAAAATGATATTCAACACCGACAACATCGTCTACGATATGTTCGCGGCGTACAATATCGGAAATCTCAACAACGTGGTCTCGCTCGAACTCTATGAGAACAGAGGAACGACCTATGTGTCAAAGATGGATTCGCTGAAGGAATCGATCATGGCCGCGTACGACGAGGCCGTCGCGACTTTTGAAAATCTTGAATAATCGGCCTTGAAAAGCGGATATGCTCCGTAAAATGGAGCATATCCGTTTTTTCATGCTTTATCCTCGAAAAAACGAAGAAAATGTCTGGCAACTATTGACAAACACATGTCCGGTATGATATAATTAAATTGTGATAAATGATGACAGGCAAAGGAGAGCGGAAAATGAGCGCACATGAAAATCTTTCAGGACAGAACGCTTCCGACAGTGATCTTCTCATTTCGGGTTTGCAGCATTTCTCATTCTGCCGCAGACAATGGGCTTTGATTCATATCGAGTCGCAGTGGGCTGAGAATTATCTCACGGTCGATGGGAAGCTGAGGCATGACAACGCCGACGATCCGTATTTCACCGAAAAGCGCGGGGATCTTCTGATAAGCCGCGCGGTTCCGGTGAGATCGGATAAATACGGAATCGTCGGAAAATGCGACGTTGTGGAGTTCAGGCGCGACGACTCGGGTGTCAGAATCTCGGGGCGGGACGGTCTGTGGCTCCCGACTCCGATTGAGTATAAGCGCGGACACTCAAAGGAGATCGACGCCGATCGGCTTCAGCTCTGTGCCGAGGCGATCTGCCTTGAGGAAATGCTCTGCGCCGAGATCAGGACGGCGTATCTCTATTATATGGAGACAAAACGGCGCGAGGAGGTGGCACTTGACGCCGCGCTTCGTGAGGAGGTCGTGTCGATGCTCACTGAGATGCGCGCGCTCTATGACCGCGGATACACACCAAAGGTGAAGCCAACTGCGAAATGCCGCTCTTGTTCGCTTGCCGATATATGCCTTCCGAAGCTTGGAAAATGCGGTTCTGTAAAGGATTATACCGAAAGCATATGGAAGGCCGGTGACGAGCTGTGAAAAAACTCCTGAACACACTCTACGTGACGACTCCCGACGCGTATCTCTCGCTTGACGGCGAAAATGTCGTTGTCAGCGTAAAAAGCGAGGAAAAGCTCCGGGCTCCGCTTCATAATCTGGAAAATATCGTGACCTTCGGCTGGCAGGGCGCGAGTCCGGCACTGATGCGCCACGCGTCTGAGCTTGGTATCGGACTCGCGTTCTTTTCACAGAACGGAAGATTTCTATGCCGTGTCGAGGGCGAGACAAGCGGAAACGTACTTCTCAGGCGCGAGCAGTACCGGATCGCCGACGACGATGAGCGTTCGCTTATGATCGCGAAGAACATGATCGGCGCGAAAACGGCGAATTCGCGAGCGGTTCTGACAAGATTCTTACGCGATCATCCGATGTCGGCCGACAGCGAGAGGATAAAGAAGGCGGCTGATTATCTCGGAAATTCTCTCGCGAAGATCCGCGGCGCGGGGAATCCCGGAGAGCTTCGCGGATTTGAGGGCGTGAACGCGAACTGCTATTTCTCGGTTTTCAACGAGATGATACTCCAGAATCGGTCGGACTTCAGATTCGGGACGCGCGAAAAGCGTCCTCCCTGCGACCCGGTGAACGCGATGCTCTCGTTCTGCTATTCGATCTTCGCGAATGAGTGCGCGTCGGCTCTGTCCGCGGTCGGACTCGATCCGTTTGTCGGAGTTATGCACACTGACAGACCGGGGCGAAGATCGCTCGCGCTCGACCTTATGGAGGAATTCCGAAGCGTCGTCTGCGACAGATTCGTGCTTTCGATTATAAACTTAAGGCAGATCGCGGCGGTGGATTTTGCTGAAAAGGAGAACGGCGCGGTGCTTTTGACCGACGA
>CAKSOR010000176.1 GCA_934477985.1 uncultured Eubacteriales bacterium | reverse complement strand
GAGTATCTGCTTTATGTGCGCGCCGACCGTCACGCCCTTCAGCGAGAGATATTGCAGGCACAGAGCCCCGGCGAAAGTCAGCGGAGCGGTCAGTCTCCCCGAGAAGTGCCCGCCGCCGCGCAGCTCGCAGTGCTCGCCGTATCTGAGCGTCGCCGGATAATCAGCGTGATTCGGCCGCGGGAGCATTTTCGAATAATCCGAGCTGTGCTGGTTGGTGTTCTCGATGACCGCGCAGATCGGAAAACCGTTCGTGAAGCCATCCGAGACTCCGCTGACAATTCTCGGGATGTCGGCTTCTTTTCTCGGAGTCGAGAGATCGCCTCCGGGCGCGCGGCGCTTCATATGCGACGAGATGAAGTCATAGTCGAGCTTCATTCCCGCCGGGAAGCCGTCGATCACAACTCCGATCGCCTCGCCGTGCGATTCGCCGAAGACCGAGAGCTTCAGTTTCTGTCCATAAACGGATGGCATGGTTTCACCTCTTTGATTAAAGCTGCTCGAGCATGTCGAAGCTGTCGGTGAGGAAGTTTTGCAGCTCATCCGCGGTGAGCTGTCTCTGCGACAGGAGCGCGAGCGTGTAGATCTGCTTTGCGATCTTCTCAGCCTTTGCCTCGTCCGACTCGACCTCGCCCGAAAGGCGCGTGATGAGCGGGCTCGACGCGTTGACGACAAGCGTGGCGTCGGTCGGGAAGCTCATATTGCCCATGTCGCTACCCGACATTCTGTACATCTTCATCATGTCGTCCATGCGGCGCGACTCCTCGGAGATGTTGAGGATAGCCGGAACCTTCGCGTTCTTCAGGAGCTCGAACTTGACCTTGAGCTCCTTGTTGCCGCTGACCTTCTTGAAGAGGTCGGCGAGCTTCGCGTTATCCTCAGCTTTGCCCTCAGCCTTGAGAGCTGAAGCGACGTCGGCGTCGATGCGGACGAACTTCACGCCGTCGTTCTCCTGCTCGATCACGTTGATGAACTGCGTGTCGATCAGCTTGTCGAGGACGACGACCTCGATGCCCTCAGCGGCGAACATCGCGATGTACTGTGCCTGCGCGGTCTTGTCGGCGGTATAATAGACGGTGTTCTCGTGCTTTTCCTTCGCGGCGTCGAGATATTCCTTCAGCGTCACGAATTTGCCGTCGGTGTTCTGGTAGAGAATCGAATCCTTCAGGCGGTCGTAGAACTTGCGGTCGCGCATCGAACCGTACTCGACGAAGGTCTTGAGGTCGTTCCAGAGCTTCTCATAGTTCTCACGGTCGGTGTTGAACATCGAGTTGATCTTGTCGGCGACCTTCTTGACGATATGAGCCGAAATCTTCGCGACGTAGCCGCTGTTCTGGAGATAGCTTCTCGAGACGTTGAGCGGGAGCTCGGGGCAGTCGAGCACGCCCTTGAGCATCAGCAGATACTCGGGAATGACTTCCTTGATGTTGTCTGCGACAAATACCTGATTGTAATAGAGCTTGACCTGTCCCTCAAGGCTGTCATACTCGTGAGCGATCTTCGGGAAGTAGAGTATTCCCTTGAAGTTCAGCGGGTAATCGGCGTTCAGGTGGATGTGGAAGAGCGGCTCGCGGTAGTCGTTGAAGACCTTGTGATAGAAGGCGTCGTACTCCTCCTCAGTGCACTCGGAGGGGTTCTTCTGCCAGAGCGGATGGATGTCATTGATCGGCTTCTCGGTCTTGTCCTCGACCTTGTCGTCCTTCTTCTCCTCGGCTTCCTTCTTCTTCTCCTCTTCGGTCTTGACGACGTTCAGATAGATCTCGACAGGCATGAACGAGCAATACTTCTCGAGGATTCCGCGGATGCGGTACTCGTCGAGGAACTCGTCCTCGTCCTTCATGATGTGCATGACAACGTCGGTTCCGCGCTCGGCGCGATAGACACCCTTGGTGATCTCATACTCGCCGGCTTCGGAGCAGGTCCACTTGACCGCGTCCTCGGTCGTGTAGGAACGGGTGATGACGTCGACCGTGTCGCTGACCATGAACGCCGAGTAGAATCCGAGTCCGAAGTGACCGATGATTCCGTCCTTCGTCGCGTCCTCCTCCTTGCCCTCGTACTTCTGGATGAACTCGAGAGCGCCCGAGAGAGCGATCTGGCAGATGTAGCGCTTGACCTCGTCCTCGGTCATACCGATGCCGTTATCCGAGACAGTCAGCGTGCGCGCCTCCTTGTCAAGGGTGACGGTGATGCGGAAGTTGTCCTCGATGTCCTTCGCCTCGCCTAAAGACGAGAGTCTCTTGAGCTTCGTCACGGCGTCGCAGGCGTTCGAGACGATCTCGCGGAGGAAGATCTCCTTCTCGGAGTAGAGCCATTTTTTGATTATCGGGAATATGTGTTCTATTTCGACGGAAATTCCGCCCTTTTCAGTGTTTACAGTTTCAGACATTTTAACTACCTCTTTTTTATGAAAAGAAATGTCGGACAGCTTGATACTATCCTACAGTATATTATACCTCTTTGGGGTATCATTGTCAAGGACTTCACGATTAAAGTTACAGGAATTTAAAGTATTTGCGCAAATGTGTTGACAACTGGACGATTTTGGTGTATCATATTATTACAACGAAGGAGGCTACAGCATGTCAAAACGAAAGAACGAGCTCTCGCTCATGAACGTGATTCTCTGCATATTTGTAATATTCATCCACGCCGCGTCGAACGCTGTCACATACGCCGACCGGGCTTCGGCGCAGTACGCCCTGCTCTTCCCGGTCTGGAAACTCGCGTCCTGCGCCGTTCCGGGGTTCTTTTTCCTCGCCGGACTGAAATTATCTCTCGGACTTGACAAGCCGTTCTCATACCCGAAATATCTGCTCGGACGGCTGAAGCGCGTCGTGATCCCATACATTATCGCCGCTGTAATCTTCGCTCTCTACTTTAATTTCAAAGGCTTCGCGGCTTTCACTCCGGCAAGCTTCATGAAATCGCTCGCCGACGGAAGTGTCTGCGCGCACTTCTACTTCGTCATCGCGATAGTTCAGTTCTACCTGACCGCGCCGCTCTGGAGACTCCTCGTGAAAAAGCTCGACTCGGGTGTCAGAGCCGCCGCGGCGCTCATAATCGCGTACTTTCTGTCGCTCATCCTCGGGCAGTACCTCGCCGATTTTCTGATACTCTTCGACAACACGAGAATATTTCCCTACTGCGACCGGATATTCACGACCTATCTCTTCTGGTGGACCGCCGGACTCGTCTCCGGGCGATACTACGAAAATGTCCGCGCCGAGGCGGAAAAGAGCTTCATCCCGGCGCTCGTGATCTTCGCCCCGGCGGCACTGCTGGACGGCTGGCTCGCATACATTCACACGGCGAAGAACGCCGGAATCTGGTGGCTCGAGACGGCGCACACCTTCTATGTCTTGACGGCGTTGATCTTCCTCTTCTCGCTCTGCGTGAATCTCTCGGAATCGCGGCTCGTGAAGATAACCGCGCCGCTCGACCGGGTGTCATATCAGGTCTACCTCTTCCATCCGCTGCTTCTGTATTTCGCCGACAGCCTCTGCCTGAAGCTCGGAATAGGTTCGATACTTCCGGCGTTTATCATCAGGCTTTTATTCGGCTATGTCCTGACAATCGGATTTTTCGTGCTCGCCGACAAGGTGCTCAGCGCTTTGAGAGCCCGGTCGGGGTCTTCCCGGTCTCCTTCTTGATTACATAGTTCATATACGACTGGTTCTCAAAGCCGCAGAGCCCTGCGATCTCGCCGAGCGGAAGTCTGCCCTCGCGGATGAATCCGACCGCCTTAGCGACCCTTATGCTCGTCAGATAGCGGCTCGGCGACAATTCCATAACCCTCGTGAAAACCGTGCGGTAGAAGTTTTTCGAAAGATAGACCATTCCGGCGAGGTCGTCTAGGGTTATTTTACTCCCGTAATTCCGCTCCATGTATTCCTTGGTCTTCATGACCGCGTCGAGATAGCGCTCGGCCGGCTCACTCTGGCGCTCCGGCATGCCGCCAGCGCGAAGACGGTCGAGGAGAGCGCAGAGCGACGCCAGCTGCCGCAGTCCGCGAAGGTTTCGCAGCTCTTTCATCTCCTGAACGCTGTCATCGTCCGGCTCGGTCAGACAGCGCGCGATCTCGCCGACTTCCGGCTCGTCTGACGTGAAATGCGCATAACGACACTCAAAGCGTCCGATGCTGAATCGCTTGTCGCCCGGTCGCGCTAACAGAAAATGCCGTCCGGCGTGCGGGTATTTGACTCCGTCGACGACGCTGAAGCCCTCTCCGCCATCGTAATATTCAAGTTCATACCGCGCGACCGTCCGAAGCGGCGAAGTCTCTGTGCTGTAAAAATCCGACGAGCGGAAGACTCCGGTCTCGATTATCTTCATAATCCCTCCGAGTTCGATTTCGTAATGTTTGAGTGATTTTTCGAAAGAAATCGCTCAAAAACGATGGTATAATTATTATATCAGATATTTTTTCGAAATTCAAGGAGGAATTGTAAACATGCAGGAATACAAAGTCGAAGGACATGTGTCGAGCTTTCTGCCCGAGGGAAGGAAGTTCAGACTGATCTGGGCGGACGAATTTGACGGAACCGAGCTTGACCGGACAAAGTGGGGCTTCAGACTCAACTTCTGGGGCAAGCGCTTCGGGGCTTACACCGATGAGGGCGTCGTGCTCGACGGACATGGCAATGTCGAGCTCCACCGCGTCGAGAAGGACGGTTATTACTGCTCGCCGCAGCTCCAGACCGGCTCGAACTCGTTCGACATCCCGGTCGGCGACCAGCAGAATCCCTGGAAACAGGATCGGATCTGGAACATCGGAAAGATCGAAGAGCCGAAGTTCATGCATCGCTTCGGATACTACGAGTGCCGCTGCAAGTTTCAGCGCGAGCCGAACGTGATGTGGTCGGCGTTCTGGACTCAGTCGCCGTCGATCGGCATGACCTACGATCCGAGCTGGAGCGGTGTCGAGAGCGACATCATGGAGTACTTCAAGCTTGGCAAGGCGTCAACCGGAAACATCATGGGCGGCTACGGCGACAGCTTCAGACAGGAAGGACGCGTCGGTTACGACCTCAAGGAGACGCCGGACGGCTGGCATACCTTCGGAATGCTCTGGACGCCCGACGAATATGTCTTCTACTGCGACAACGAGATCGTCTCGAGAGTCACAGAGACAGTATCGCAGGTTCCGCAGTTCGTGCTGCTGACGACCGAGGTTCAGGGCTGGAGAAGCTCGAAGCCCTATCCGGTCGGCGAGAAGTTCGTGGATGATTATTTCACCTGCGACTATGTCAGAGTTTTTGATTACGAATAAAAATAACCGGTCGGCGCGAATCGCGCCGACCGGCTTCGTTATTTTTATTTGCCCTCACAGAGCCACGAAAGAATTCTCTGGATGTGCGTATCCCAGTAATGCCAGCTGTGAACGCCCTCGGACTCTGAGTACGTGAGATCGTAGCCAAGTGAGGTCAGGTGATCACGCATTCTGTGGTTGTCGTTTATCAGGAAATCCTCGGTTCCGCACCACTGCCAGAGCTTCGGAAGCGGTCTTCCGCTCGCCTTGAGTCGCTCGGCGACGGCGAAGAGGTCGTTGTCGCTGCCATCGAACTCGGTCTCCTTGTCGCCCGCGATTATGTAGGCGAAGCCGGGCTTCGTGCGGTCATAGAACGTGCCGAAATCAAGCGCGCCTGAGAGCGACGCTCCGCGCGAGAAGGTCTCGGGGCATCTTAACGCCAGCTTGAAAGCGCCGTAGCCGCCCATCGAGAGTCCGGCGACCCAGGTCTTCTCGCGGTCGGTCGACATCTTCGGGAAGAAGTCGCGGCAGACCGCCGGGAGTTCGTCAGACATGAATGTAAAGTAGTTTCCGCCGTACTTCATGTCGGTGTACCACGAGAGATCACCATCGGGCATAACGACCGCGATTCCGCGCTCGGAGGCGTAGCGCTCAATCGAGGTGCGGCGCTCCCAGATCGTGTAGTCGTCGCTCATGCCGTGAAGAAGGTAGAGAGTCGGGTAGGTGTCGACCTTTTCGTCGATAGACTTCATGCCGATCTGCCCTCTCGAGCGCTGAGGG
>CAKSOR010000175.1 GCA_934477985.1 uncultured Eubacteriales bacterium | reverse complement strand
CGAGAGTGTAGCCGACAAACGCGTCATACGTGGTGTCGCCCGACATTATCAGCGACTTTATGAGACTGTTGTATTCCGGGACATTTGCCCAGACGAACTCATAACGCTCAACACTCAGCTTGATTTTCAGTCTCTCCTCGACGCTCCGGCGCGCGTTGTAAACCGCGTCGTTGACAAGGCTGCCGTTTTGATCCTCAGCGTATATATCGTCAAAATAAGCCGACGCGTAGTCCCCGCAGAACCAGTTTACCTCGTCGCCGTTGTAATTAAGCTCTGGAAGCTCGTCCTTCACAAAGCCGTCGTCCGGCTCAGAGGTTGTCGTATCGCCCTCCGCGGCGGTCGTCGTCGGCTTTTCGTCCTGAGCCCCGCCGCAGGACGCGGCAGATATGAGGATTGCCGCCAGAATTGTTAATGTGATCGCGCGTTTCATATAATTGCCTCCTTGAATTTATTTGACGCCCTTCAGTCCGAGGCTTCTTCCGCCGTCGACTATAAGGTTGTGTCCGGTGATGAATTTTCCCGCGTCGGACGCTAAGAACTCAACCGCGTCGGTGATGTCCTCAGCCGTGCAGTACTGTCCGAGGAAGTTCGTGGGTCTGACGTCGGAGGTGTCTCCCGGTCGGTTGACAAGTCCCGGAGAGACGCAGTTCACCGTCGCGCCGAGATGCCCGAGCTCCTTCGCGAGCGATTTCGAAAGCGCGATGATGCCAGCCTTTCCCGCCGAGTACTCAGCGCAGCATTCTCTTCCCTGCACGCCGAGAATCGACGCCGTGAAAATCAGCCTGCCAGTCGCGCCGCGCTCCTCTAAATGCGCCGCCATCTCCTTCGCGAACCACATCGCGCCGAAGAGGTTTACGCCGATATTGTCGGCGATCACGTCTGGCGACTGATTCGCCAGTGTCGTCATCTTCGAGCGGGTCGAACCGCCCGCCGCGGTCGCTAAAATGTCGACCCTTCCGAAGTCGGCTTTCACCGACTCAAAGCAGGCATGAACCTTTTCGTAATCCCTCACGTCGCAGACATAGGCTTTAGCTCTTCCGCCCGCGTCGATTATCTCCTTCGCGTGCCGCTCCGCTGACTCAGCCGAGAAATCGACGAGCGCGACATCCGCGCCCTCCGACGCGAATCTCTTCGCGACGGCTCCGCCGATATTTCCGCCCGCGCCGGTGACTATCGCGGTCATGTTTTCGAATTTCATTTACTTCACCTCAAAATATTGCACGCTCTGAGTATCCACTTGTGGAGCGTGAGTTCGTAGTCGTAGCCGAACGGATTCGGGACGCCCTCCCTGACATAAGAGTAGAAATCTCTTGCCATCTGGTCATACCGCCCGGTCATTTCCGGCAGCTCGATCTCGTTCTGATAGAAGCTGTACGCCGTTCCCGCGTTCGCGGGCGTGAACCAGAGCTTCGTCGGGTTCTCGAAGGGCTTGACTTCAAAGCTGCCGTTCTCGCATACCACAACAAGCTGTCTGCGCGTCCAGCCGCCAGGCTCGTTAGAAGTGACACGGACGGTCGACGAACCATAAGGATATTCGAGCACCGCGAGCGTCGAATCATAGGAATCAGTGCCGCCGATGTGCGTCTTCGACAAAAACGGATGTATCGCGGTCGGTTCGCCCTGGAAAAGCAGAACGAGGTCGATAAGGTGCGAGCCGAAGATGTACATGTCGCCGCCCCTGAAGTGCTCAAGCCACTTCCGGAAATCGAGCGAATGCTCGGTGCACATGTCGGTGTCGACCATCAGCACCCTTCCCATCTCGCCCGAGCGAACCCTTTCAAGAATATACCGCACCGCGTTGTTGTAGCGGTACATATAGCCGAGCTGAACTATCGCGTGATTCTTTTCAGCCGTGCGGATGATGTTCTCGTACTCATTGTAGTCCTCGCCCGCGGGCTTGTCGAGATGAATATGTATCCCGCGGTCGACGCAGAGCTTTGCTTCGGGCATCATGCGCCAGACGTCGGTCTCGATGAGCATAGCGTCGCAGTAACTGAGCAGCTCGGCTTTCGACAGCCGCGGAATTCCCTGATACGCCGCCAGATTCCCGCGCTTCTCAATCCACTCCTCGTCCTCCTCGCACCAGCCGACGATCTCGAAGAGCTCGGGGAATTTCCTGAAGGCGCTCATCTTCGCCTCGCCGTGATTGTGACCTATTCCGATCTGACCTATTTTGATCTTATTCATGGATTTTCAGTACCGCCTTTCCCGTGTGGTCGCCGTTCAGAAAGTCGTGCGCCCTCTCGGCTTCCTCTATCGGGAACACTCCGCTTATGACCGGCGCCATCCTGCCCGACGAGAAATCGCACCAGTATTCCCTTACGAGCGAGTCGAGCACAGCGCCCTTCATCGCGTTCGTCCGGCTTCTGAGAGTCGAGCCGATGAGCCTCAGCCCCTTCTTCATAACGCCGCGCAGATTGATGTCGGATTCCTCGCCCGCGAGCGTCGAGACGATTATCCAGCGCCCGCCGCGGTTCATCTTCAGAAAGTTCTTCCCGAAATCGCTTCCGGCGGCGCAGTCGAGCGCGATGTCGACCGGGTTCTCGTCGAGCGCCTTTCCGAGGTCATCGGTCTTTCGGTTGACCGCGATGTCCGCGCCGAGCCTCCTTGCGAACTCAGCCTTTTCATCCGAGCCGACTGTTGTTATTACCTTCGCTCCGAAGTGCTTTGCCACCTGAATCGCCGCGCTTCCGAGCCCGCTTGCCCCGGCGGCTATGAAGACCGTGTCTCCCGGCTTTATTCCGGCTTCGAAGACTAAGTTCAGCTGAGCCGTCGCGAAGGTCTCGGGTATCGCCGAAGCGGCTTCGAAGGAGACGTCCGGCATAGGCATCACGAGCTCAGCCGGACAGCAGACAAACTCAGAATATCCTCCGCCGCCAAGCAGCGCACAGACTCTGTCGCCCGGTCTGAATCGCTCGGAGCGCGACTCTGCGACCACTCCGGAAACCTCAAGCCCCATCCGGTCGACCCAGCCCTCCGGAGACGGGTATTTTCCGGCGCGCTGAAGAACGTCCGCGCGGTTGCAGGCGGCACAGTGCACGCCTATTTTGACCTCGCCGTCCTTTGCCGACGGCTCTTCGACCTCGCTCCACGAGAGCGATTTGTCCTTGTTCACAACTATAGCTTTCATTTTGTTTCCTCGCTTGAAATAATCTGACTCGACCTCCGGAACTCCGCGGGAGTCGCTCCGGCGATCTTCTTGAAATACCTGTAGAAGCTCTTTCTGTCGCGGTAACCGACTTGCTCCATGACGCTCTCCACGGTCATGTCGCGCTTCAGAAGCTCCATCGCCGTCTTTATCCGCCGCTTCTGGAGGTACTCGCTGAACGGCATGTTGAAGCACTCCTTGAATATCCGCGAGAAATAGCTCGGATTGTAGCAGCAGTTCTCGGCGAGCTCGCAGAGCGTCAGGTGCTTTCCGAGGTTGATGTCGATGTAGTCGATTATCCGCTTCATCGCGTCGCCGAGGGTCAGCGCGGCGTAGCGGTTCGCGGTCGAGAAGCCGCGCATCAGCTTCGTTAAAATTATCTGCGTATAGCACTTGAGTATCGCGCGGTAGCCGATCTCCTTCTTTTCGAACTCATCCAGCATTCTGTCGATCACAGACTCTATCTCGGCAATCTGCCCGCCGGAGAACGAGATCATCGGACTCACCTCGCCGCACCTTCCTCTGAACTCGCCGAATATCGAGAGCGCGAAGACCGACTCGAAGTTGTCGACGTTCTTTAGCTCCTCGCTCCAGAACCGCGGTGTGAGCAGAATGTTTATATAGACGCAGTGGTCGGTGATCTTCACCTGATGCGTGTGCCCCATTCCGATGAAGAGCATATCGCCGCGCTTTGTATGGTACTCGACGCCGTCGACGTACTGCACGCACTCGCCTGAGCGCATGTACGAAAGCACGATGAAGTCGTGCGTATGTGGCTGACCCTGCTGCGGGTGAGCGTTTTCCGGCGTGCGGTCCTTTACTCTTATGTCAATGTCCTCTCCGGGCGCGATATTTTCCAGTAATGGGAATTTGTAAATGTTCATTTTCTTCCTCCGCAGATAATATTTTAGCACACTCTGTCCAAAGAGTCAATGACCTGAGTAATGATTTCCTAAAATGACGTCACAATTGCCTATTTCAAAACGCGGCGGAAAGTGGTATCATATTTATCAAGATAAAAAAGAGGTCACGGAATGGAAAGAATCATCGCAAACAAAAAACTCATGCCGCTGTTCGCGCTTATCTGCGCGTTCCTCTGGGGCTGCGGCTTCAGCGTCACGAAGACCGGATACACGCTCTTCTCGATAAACAGCGTCCCCGACAAAATACTCTTCGCCGGGCTGAGATTCATCTTAGCCGGACTGTTGACGCTCGGCTGCAAGCGGCTCGGAGGGAAGCCCGACACAAAGGCTATAAGGAGCTCTCTCGGGAAAATCGCGCTGCTGTCGCTCTTCCAGACCGTGCTGCAATACGCGTTTCTCTACATAGCGCTCGCAAGGCTCACCGGCTCGGTCTCGTCGGTGCTCAATCAGCTCGGCTCGTTTCTTCTGGCGCTGCTCCTGCCGCTCGCGGATAGGAATGAGCGTATGTCGGCAGGCAAGATCGCCGGATGTCTTCTTGGCTTTTCCGGACTTGTGCTGATAAATCTCAACGGATTTCACCTTGAGTTCTCTCCGGGAACCGCGGCGATAATCATCTCTTCATGTTCGGCTGCAATCGGATATCTTCTGAGCCACAAGCTCTCCGAATCGCTCGATCCGGTCACTTCGACCGGGTGTCAGCAGCTTCTTGGAGGAGTCATCCTCACTCTCTCCGGAATTCTCTCCGGCGGACAGATCTCGCCGCAATCTCCGGCGGCGATCGGAATACTGCTTTACCTCGCGTTTTCGATAGCCTCCGCGTATGTCATCTGGTCTGTTCTCCTGAAATACAATCCGGTCAGCGAAGTCACGGTCTACAAATTCGCCGTCCCGGTCTTCGGCGTTCTCTCGTCTGCCGTGCTGCTCGGCGAGAATATTTTCACTCCACGGATAATGCTGTCACTCGCTGCCGTCGCTGCCGGGATAGCGCTGGTGAACTGCCGGAAAAAGGCGGAATAGAAGACATCTGACCATAATATTGCGGTTTCACCGGCGATCATAAAAGCCGTGGTTCTGACAACGGGAAGTATACTTATCCCGGAAGCGGCTTGACTTTATATTTCCCGAAAACGGGGCTGTCACAAAAGCGACAGCCCTGTTTTACTCGATTGAAAGATTTCATCCCGCATAAAATCGCCAGATCAGATTGCTTTGTAAAGAAGTTCATTGGCTCAGAACTTTTCCGCGGGCACATGATTCATTCGGGTTATTCCCGAATCTCTCTCCAGTCGAACACGACTCCGAGCGGAAGCTCCTTTTTAGCGAGTCTCGCGTAGACACAAGGCGCGTCTTCGGGAGTATGTGTCTCTGAGATTATCGGCGCGATTCTGAATCGTCCCGCGGCGAGAAGCTTCAATACAGCCTTGCAGTCGTCCTGATGCGTCCAGTGGTGCGGATAGCTCTCGAACTTCGGGCGGACGAAATTGTGCGCGCCGATCAGCTTGACGCCCGGACGGTGAACAAGCTGGTAATAATCTATCGGCTGATCAGAGACTCTCGTACAGCCGAGCAGCGAAACCCGTCCCATCCAGGAAGCGCATTCGAGCGCGGTCTCCATAGCCTTCGAGGAGCCGGTCACCTCAACCGTCGCGTTGACACCCTTACCGCAGGTCAGTTCCTTAACCTTTTCGACAAAACCATCATCGCGCGGGTCGAGTACGTAGTCCGCGCCGAGTTCAAGCGCCTTTTTTCTGCGCTCCTCATCGAAGTCAACCGCGATAAGCGGATAAGTGCCCGAGAGCGACAGCGACTCGACCGCGAACATTCCTAGCAGTCCGAGTCCGATGACCATCGCTGACTCACCGAGCTCAACCTCGAGCTTTCTTACTCCGCCGAGCCCCATCGTGGCGATTATCACGAAGGCGGCTTCCTTCGAGTCGACCGAGTCGTTTTCGATCCTTGTCAGCTGATCCTCATGAGCAATATTGTAC
>CAKSOR010000174.1 GCA_934477985.1 uncultured Eubacteriales bacterium | reverse complement strand
CCTGAATGCCGATGTACTCGAGGGTTATCCCAAGCCGCTCGGTGACCGCCGCGTCGCGGTCATGAAGGGCGTCGTTGCGGACTTCACCTTCAAGCTCCTCGATATAGAAGTTCTGTCGGCTGGCATAGCTCTGACCGATAACCGTGAAGGTCTGCCCGGTGTAATCGGTCTTGGGCAGGGTATCGATGTAGCTTGTCGACTCAGCCTCGGTCGTGGTTTCACCGCCGGACACGGTCGTCTCCTCCGGCTGTGTGTCGTTTCCGCACGCCGAGAGCCCCGCGAGCAGAGCGGTGACGAGCACCGCGCTTATAAATTTTCTGTACATTGTCAGAATATCCTCCGTTTAATTTGGTTCTATTATTTTATCACCAAAAGGAGGATTTGTCAAGCCCCGCGAGGGAAATTCGGAAGGCGGCACAAATAGCCTGTCGCTGTTTTGTGATATAGTTCAAAAAAGTCTGCGAAATTTCGTAAACGTCTGTCCTCAGCTGTTAGTGCTCTCGAGTATCTTATCGAGCTCAGCCTGCGCCGCGGATTTGCTTGCCGCATAAGCAGATGAGAAGTTTTCGGTCTCGCCGAGCACCGCGTCACGCAGAAGCACTGCAACATTGTTGAAGTTGAACGCGGTCACCATGTCGAAATAGGTGTTCTCATAGATGATGTCAAGCATGATCGACGAGTCGTCGTCACGGGCGACCTTGCCCTTCAGCGTGACCTCGTAAACGGCGGGCGTTAGATACTCGTTCGAATAGTACGCCATGGTCTCCATGACAAGTCCGGTGCGCTCGGGGTCGGAACAGATTTTCGGGACACCGATTCCGCTCGCGAGCCAGGTATTGCAGACTGAGTTGTATTTCTCCTGCGACTCGTCATATTTCGGCGTCGGAATTATCGCGAAGTCGTCCTTCATATCGCGCGTCTGACTGATTCCGAGCATGTCGTAGTCCATGAAGAGACCGTTGCCATTCCTGAATACCGGCACTCCGGTGTCATTGCCGCCTGGGTCGTTGAAGAATACGTCGCGGTCTCCGAACATACCGGCAAGCTTCTGTATCGCGTCTATGGAATTCGCGCTGTCGAGCATGAGTTTGCCGTTCTCAACGCTCTTTATCCCGGTGCTGTTGAACAGGACATTCCCAAATGTTCCCTCCATCAGAAGACCGTAGAAATCGTTCTCATCCATCGTTCCGTCATTGTTCAGGTCGCGTGAAACGTCCTTGGTCAGGCTGTAGAGCTTGTCAGCCGTCCACTTTCCCGACTTGACAATATCATAGATATTTCCGACCTTGTACTCATCGGCAAGACGCAGATTCATCATCATCGAAATAGGCGTATAGTAGTAGGTAAGCGACACTGGTCCGGTCGTGAAGAACAGTTTGTTGTTGAAACTCATATTCTCAAGCATCGAGGCATTCCAGCGCTCGGAATCAAGCGTCAGATAGGGTATCTCCTTGAGATCATACAGCATATCTCCGGATGTCAGCTTGTTCATGCCGTCAGAGAGCGAGTTCACCATGAGGTGATACGACTCATCCCCGGCGAGCACCGCCTGCTGAACAGCCGCTGTCACCTCACCGCGCGCGGGATAGCTTACATACTCAAGTATAATCCCGAGCCTCTCTGAAACAGCCGTATCGCGTTTTTTCAGAGCGTCGTTGCGGACTTCGCTCTCAAGTTCCTCGATGTAGAAATTCTGCCGGTCATTCTTGTTCTGCCCGATGATGACGAACTCCTGCCCTGTGTAGTCGACTTTTGGCAGAGTGTCGATGTAGCTTGTAGTCTCCGCCTCGGTCGTGGTCTCGCCGCTCTGAGCGGTGGTCTCATCCGGCTGTGTGCTTTCGCCGCACGCGAAGAGTCCCGCGAGCATCGAAGCCATGAGCAAAGCGCTGATAACTTTTTTGTCCATGATAGTGTCCTTTCTGTTTTTTGGTGAGAATATTCTATCACCAAAAGCCGATTTTGTCAAGCCCCGCGCGGAAAGTTTGGATGTCGGCACAAATCTCCCATCGGCGTTTTGACGCATCGGTCAAAAATCTTTTGCGAAATTTCGTAAACGCTTGACTTTGCCGCGATAATATAGTATAATATTTCAGAGGTGATAACCACAATTTTGCGGCATTCACGACACAGGATCGCGAAAGCTACAAAAATGTAAGATAGTACGAAAGGTATGGTCACAGGCTTGAAACAGAAAGAACTCGCCGCGCTGCTCGGCGTATCGGAATCGACGGTCGCGAAGGCGCTTCGCGGCTCTCACGAGATAAGCGGGGAGCTCCGCGAAAAAATCCGCGCCGAGGCAAAGCGTCTCGGCTGCAAAAAGCCGCCTCGGAAAATCCGCAGACGGCTGAATATACTTGTGATTGTCCCCGAGTTCCGAAGCGAGTTCTACGGCGAGGTGCTCGGACTGCTGAACATGATCGCGCGTGAGCGTGGATTCAATGTCTTCGCCGCCGAAACCAACTTCGATGATGAGCGGATAAGCGATCTCCTTCCGACACGTTCGGGATTTTTCGATGGGATAATAATCGAAGGACCTTCAATAGAGGATCCTCTGATAGTGACAGCGCTTAAACGCGGCGACATTCCGGTCGTGACGGTCAACTCACGCTCAAGCAAGTTCGACGACATCTCAGCTGACATCTACTCCGCGATGTCAGAGGTGCTGGAGCGGCTCAGAGCGAGCGGACGAAAGCGTATCGGATTTGTCAGCGAGGATTATTCGTTCGGGCGCGAGATCGCCTTCCGGAAAGCCGCGAGTGAGCTCGGAATACTCGACGAGTCGCTGATATTCTCGTCGAAGCTGCGGTTCGCGGCGGCTGGCGCGGAAGGGTTCGAGAAGCTGTTCTCGCTGCCCGAACCGCCCGACGCGATAATCTGCGCATACGATTACATCGTCATCGGAGTCCTGAACGCCGCCGGGAACGCCGGGATAAGCGTCCCGGACAAATTGGCGCTAGTCGGTAACGACAATCTGCGCGCCGCGTCGAGCTACCGTCTCGGCATCACGACGATCGACCAGAAGAGCCGCGAGATGTACGAAAAGGTGGTCGACCGGCTGATGGCGCGCATAAACGGCGACGAATCCGAGCCAATGAACATCAAGGTTAAAAGCGAGATAGTCGTCCGGGAGACGGCAGTGATATGAGACCGCGTCGGATTCGCGCACGAAACGGCTTGACGCCTTGTCCCGGCTTCATAAGAACCGGATAATTGAACCCTGAATCATCCTCAACTGTTCTGTGTCGCGGCTTATGGTCGAAAGCCACGGCAGACAGAAAAAAGGCTGTCGCGTTCGCGGCAGCCTCTTTGAATTCATGCCAGAATTATGTTTCCGTTTACTTCCCTCACCCGAACGAATACCGGCGTCTCGTGCGGACGTCCAGCACCAGGATGATTCGGCGAGTGTATCGAGAGATACAGCTTTCTGTCAAGTCCGGTGAAGAGCATTCCGTGCCCGCCGTCGCAGACTCCGTCGACTTCCTTCGAGAAGAGCAGCTTGTCGTCATGCGTCCAGTGACCGTCCGGTTTGCCGTTGTCCGATCTCGCGATTCCGACGACATAGCCTCCGGCGGCAAAGTTCGACCATAGCATCAGAAGCTCGCCGTTCTCGCACCTGTGCATAAAACAGCCGTCGGTGACCCGCTCGTTCGTCCAGGACGGTGAATCCGCTCTGAAGAGCTCGACCGGCTCGCTTACCGTGTGAGTCAGATCTTCCGAGAGCTTCACAGCGCACATGCGACCGATTCCATCGTCCGTGCTCGTCCATTCGTGGACGAAAACCGACCAGGGCTGACCTTTCTCGTCAACATAGAACGTCGCGTCTATCGAGTCCCAGTCCTTCGGCGTGAAGTGTCCGCCGGTGATCTCGCGGAAAGGTCCTTCGGGCTTTTCGGCGCGCATTATCGTGCAGCCGCGGTGTCCGGTTGCCTCAGACTTATAGGTCGTGAACATGTAGTAGCCGCCGTTGTACTTATGCACCTCGGGCGCCCACTTGCAGCCGGCGCAGTCAGCCGGAGTCCCGGCGACCTCTCCGAGGAGCTCGAAATCTCCATCGAGCTTCTCTCCGCGCCAGCAGACCCAGCCTGTCCCGTAGACGTAATATTTTCCGCCCTCGACCAGCACGAACGGGTCGCGCAGACAGGGAATTCCTGAGACTATCATTACTTGCCGAGATAAATGCGCCTGAATTCCTTCAGCGACTCGGTCGGATCCATCGTCGGACGGTACTCGAGTCCGCAGCAGCCCTTGTAGCCCGCCTCGTCGACCTTCTGGAAGATGACCTTGTAGTCGTTCTCGCCGAACTGGAGGTCGATTCTGCCAGGGTGTCCGGCGCTGTGGAGATGAGCGATGCAGTCGAGGTTGTTGACGATGCTCGGGATGATGTTGCCCTCCATGACCTGCTGGTGATAAATGTCATAGATCAGCTTGACGTAAGGATGATCGACCTCATGGATGATGTCGAAGCCCTCCTGAGCTCTCCAGAGGTAGTAGCCCGGATGGTTGACGAGCGTGTTGAGCGGCTCGAGCATGATCGTTACCTTGTGAGCGTCGAGGATAGGCTTTGCCTGCATCAAGGTCTCGACGATAGCGGCGTGCTGCTCCTCGCGGGGAGCGCCGGTGTCCTGTCCGACCTGGGTGATGAGGTGCTTGGCGCCCGCCTTGTTGGCAGCCTCGCAGCTCTCCTTGAGCCCGTCGAGCCACTGCTGACGGAAGGTCGGGTCGGTCATTCTGAACTCAGAGGTGCACATTGAGACGAGCTCAACGCCGGTCTCCTCGCAGGTCTTTCTGACCGCGTCGAGGTCGAGATTCTTCCAGTTGTAGGTCTCAACAGCGTCAAAGCCGAGCTCGCCGACCTTGCGGATGGCGTCGCAGAAGTCGAGCTTTCCATAGAAGCAGGGGATCGGTACACAAATTCTCATTTTAAGTCTTCCTTTCGAAGCAATTATTTTATGCAGAGACATTATATCACATCTCGCGCGAAATTTCAATAGTTTTTTGAATTTTTCCAAAAAAATTTCCCGGAATGGGAACATTTTGCTCATATCATCCGTCATATCATATATGAAACAAAGCTATGGAGGAGAATATTATAATGAAGAAAATTGCGGCGATCCTGCTTCCCGCGCTGATCCTCGCGCCAACGACAGTCCTCGCGATACCCGGCGACATCGCGGGTGATGTTTATTCTACGGATATAAAAACATACTTTTTCGACAAAGAGATAAACTCCTACAACATCGGCGGGCAGACAGTCATAGTCGCCGAGGACCTCGCACTTTTCGGCGGAATCGGAGTTGAATGGAACTCAGCTGACCGCAGGCTTATCGTGACCGATAATTTCAGATATCATCACGCCGGCGATCTCGCAAAAACCGATCCGGCGAACCGACCGGTCAATTATCCCGAGGGCTACTTCAGCGGAAGCAAGCCGAAACATATATACACTACAGATATAGTGACAGAGTACAACTTCGACGGTATCACCGCATCCCTCGCGTCCTACAACATCGGCGGATACACCTGCATAGTCGTCGAGGATCTGATGGAGCTCGGCTATAACGTCACATGGGACGGCGAAGCGCGCGAGCTGCGGGTAAATCACGACTATTCCGACCGCGTCATCGACACCGACATCGGTATGGTGCTGTCAGACGGAAAGCTCGACCCGAGCGCGGTCTGGTCAGCCACAAGCGGAAAGATGACATTCAGGGTCGAAGGCGAACCGCACGAGCTCAAGGCATTCACCTACAAACCGGCAAAGATGACACTCGGTCATACCTACATGAAGCTGACCGATTTCTGCGGGCTGACCGGAACAAAATATGAGTTCAGGGACAACATCCTCAGAATCGACACGTCCGGCGCGAAGGAATTCGACTGGAGCTTCCTGAATGACCTCAGCCGGCAGATAACGGCGGACAGCTTTGAGCTGCTCTACCTCGAGAAATTCATCGCCGACGGCGAGGAGACCGAGCTTGGCTGCGAGTGGCAATTGATGGACGGAGGCGTATACCAGGCTCCCGCCGCCAGAGCGATGATAGTCGACGGCGAGGTCTATGTCC
>CAKSOR010000173.1 GCA_934477985.1 uncultured Eubacteriales bacterium | reverse complement strand
GCTACTTCCCGTTCGGCGACGGCTTCTTCCGCCGATATGAGCCCGAGACGCTCGGCGAGGGACTGCACGCGTCGGTCGAGTACGAATTCGTCGCTGACGATGACACAATGTACATCTTCAAGGACGCGCTTGTAAATCAGGATCGCGACGTATACGAAAAGCTCGAACAGGCTGAGAAATGATAAAACCTCGCGGGGAAAACCTCGCGAGGTCTCTTTGTTTATCTCGACAGCCAGCCGCCGTCGACCGCTATTGTGAAGCCCTGGACATAATCCGAAGCCGCGCTCGACAGGAATACAGCCGCTCCGCCCATGTCGGAGGGCTCGCCCCAGCGTCCGGCGGGGATTCGCACTAGTATCTCGTTGTACCTCACCGGGTCGGCGCGGAGCTTTTCAGTATTGTTCGTGACCATGTAGCCCGGCGCGATCGCGTTTACGTTGATGCCGTACTTCGCCCACTCGTTCGCCATTGCCTTGGTCAGCCCCATGACCGCGCTCTTCGACGCGGTGTAGGCGGGCACTCTGATTCCGCCCTGATATGACAGCATCGAGGCGATATTGATGATCTTTCCGCCGCGCTTTCCAGCAATCAGCGCCTTCGCGAACTCCTGCGACAGGAAGAAGAGCGTGCGCAGATTCGTGTTCATGACGTCGTCCCAGTCGGACATCAAGTAGTTCTCGGCGTCCTCACGGCGGATTATCCCCGCGTTGTTGATGAGTATATCGAACGAACCAAACTCCGCTTTCACCTCGTCGAGTATACGCGCGACCGACTCGGTCGTCAGAAGATCGGCTTTGACGGTTAAGAATCTGCCGCCAACCTCCTTTACAAGACGTTCGGTCTCCGACATGTCGCTCCGACCGACTCCGGCGATATTCGCTCCGGCTTTTGCGAGCGCGACGCACATTCCCTGACCGAGCCCGGTGTTCGCGCCGGTGATTATCGCGGTCTTGCCTTCAAGGCTGAATAAGCTGAGATCCATTTTGATTTTCCTCCATAATTATTCGCAGTCGATGAGAATTTTCCCGGCGTTCTTTCCGGTCATCATCATCTCGATAGCGGTGTTGGCTTCACCGAGGGGCAGTATGTCGCTGACAAGCGGATCGAGGTTGAGCTTCTTCGCGATTCCGGCGAGCAGATTGACGCCGTCGATGAAGTGCTCGTGAGTGTAAACGCGCGAGCCGACGACCGTCTGCTCCTTGAACGACACTCTGCCGAGGATGAACTCGACCGGTGCGCCCGAAAGCGCCATCGGAACGATAACTCCGCCGATCCGGCAGACCTCAGTCGTCATCAGTATGCCTGGCTTCGAGCCCGACGCCTCGATCACGATGTCAAAGGCGTCGCCGCCTATGATGCCGTTCAACTTTTCATTAAAATCAGGCGAGGTCGGGTCAAGGCAGTCGATGCCTAGCTTTTCGGCGAGCGAGCGGCGTTTTTCGTTAGGCTCGGAAACGTGCACCGATGCGCCGCGCTCCTTTGCGCAGAGGGCGACGATTATGCCGATCGGTCCTCCGCCGATGACGAGCACACGGTCGCCCGGCTTCATTCCGGCGCGGGCGGTGACATGCGCTCCGACCGCGAAGGGCTCGGACAGCGCGGCGAGCTTTTCGGAGAGCCCGGCGGGGATTTTCACGATCTTGTCGAGTGAAGCCTTGGTGTACTCGGCGTAGCCGCCATTCTCGTGAATTCCGAGGAGCTTCAGCGACTTGCATACATGCCGGTCTCCGCGACCGCATGCCGGGCAGACTCCGCAGGAGATCAGCGGGTCGACCGTCACCATGTCGCCGACCGCGATGTCCGACTCCCCGTTCACCGACTCGACATAGCCGAGTATCTCATGCCCGATGACGACCGGAGCGGTCGCGGTCGGGTGCTTTCCGGTGTAAACCGAGATGTCTGAGCCGCAGACTCCGGCGTAGCGGACGCGGATGACGGCTTCGCCAGGATTCGCGACCGGCTTTTCAAGGTCGGTGAGAACCATTTCGTTCCATTTCTTTAAAAGCTGTGCTTTCATGTTGATTCCTTTCAGTTCAGTTCCTTTATGTAATTATCAAGCTCAGTCTGCGCCGCGGTCTTTATCGAGGCGATCGAAGACGCGAGCGTGTTGCTCTCGGCGGTCAGAAGGTTCTGGATCGTCCTGACCTTGCCCCAGTTGTAGCAGTAGACCGCGTCGAAGGTGCGCGTAGAGAAGATCAGGTCGAGCATCTCCTTCGACTCATCGTCGTGCGTGAGCTTTCTCTGGAGCATGATGTCGTAGTAAGCCGGGGTGAGCGTCGAGACCGACGCCGACGCGAGCGCCTCAAGTATCACGCTGGTGCGCTCAAGGTCGGGTGCGTTCTTCGGAGCCATGAACATCGTTCCGCTAGCCTCCTGAATCGTGTGGGTGTAATCGTTCTGCTCCTCGTCGTACTTCGGCACGGGGAGGATGCCGAACTCGTCGTCCATGTCGCGGAAATACTCGATGTAGCCGATGATTCCGCTTATGTAGAGTCCGCGCCCCTCGTTGAAGACCGAGTGGAGAATTTCGAAGTTCGTCATGCCGTTCTCCTTCTGGACGGTCGAGACATCGAGAACAAAATCGCGGTTCGCGAGCAGGTCGTAGAGCTTTGTCAGCACGCTGAGATTGCGTTCGCTGTCGATTGTCAGCTCGACGCCGCCCTTGCTGTCGGTCCTGCCGAAGCTGCCGCCTCCGCCCCATAGGAACGAGCCGACCGAGCTTCCGCTCGACAGGAGTCCCCACTGATCGTGATAATCGAGCTTTCCGTCGCCGTTGACCTCATGCGCTACCAGCTTTGCCGTGCGCGCTAACTCGTCGATCGTCCACTTGCCCGACTTCACGGTTTCGTAGAGGTCGCCGACCTTGTACTCGTCGGCGAGGCGCTTGTTGAAGAGCACACACCAGGTCGAGCGGTTGTCGACGATGTTGATGTCACCGAGCAGACCGTATGCCTTGCCGCCGATCGCGGTCTCCTTGATGACCTCGCCGTCCCACCAGGGCTTTTCGATGTCGACATACAGCAGGGTCGAAATCTCCGCGCCGTAAGCGCTGCCCGCCGGGAGAATCTCGTCGATTCGCGAGACGACGATGTCATAAGCGCCGTCCTCGGCGGTGACCGAGGTCTTGAAGTCGTTCATGACGTTCTTCTTGTTGACCTCGCGCGAGACGATTTTGATCCCGAAGCGCTCCTCGACAATGCGGTTGCGCTTGTAAACCGCGTCGTTCAGCGGCTCGCCGGTCTCCTCCTCGGCGTAGAGATCGGGGCTGTAGCGAAGGCTTCCGACCTCGTCGGAGCTCAGGAAGGTGAACTCGTAGCCGTCGTATTTCACGTCGGGCAGCTCGGAGCTGATGCCCTGAGTGGTCTCTGGCGCTTCGGTCGTTGAGTCTTCGTTTCCGGTCGTCGTCACCGGGGCGGTTGTCCCGCCGCCGCAGGACGCGAGTGTGAGGATAAGCGCAAAAATGAGCGTGATACTGGTGTGTCGTTTCATTTCAGTGCTCATTTGTTTAAGGCAATACCGCGCAATTCACGGCTGACGCCTTAAGCACGCATCTGCTTGCGTCTTTTCCGTCATACGTCACAAAAATTCTTGACGTGGGACCTGCCACGCCTGCGAATTTTTGTTTAGTCTGACGAAAAATCCGCTGGCGCATCTACGCACTTAGAATTGTGCGGTATTGCCTTAAATAATTATTTCAATCCCTCCATGTACTTGTCAAGCTCGGTCTGAGCCGCGGTCTTCATCGATGTGACCGTCGACGCGATGGTGTTGCTCTCGGCGACGACCGCGTTCGAAAGATTTCTCACCTTGCCCCAGTTGTAGGCGTAGACTACATCGAAGGTTCTCGACGCGAATATAAGGTCAAGCATCTCCTTCGACTCGTCGTCGCGCGCGTGCTTGCGCTGGAGAGTCGTGTCGTAGTACTCTGGAGTTATCGTCGAGACCGACGCCGAGCAGAGCGCCTCGATAATAACACTTGTCCTGTCGGGGTCTGTGATGGTCTTCGGCACAACGCCGACCGTCGCGCACCACTCCTGAGCCGTGCAGATATAGTCAGACTGATTCTCGTCGTATTTCGGCAGAGGGATGATTCCGAACTCGTCCTCCATGTCTCGGAAGAATTCGACATACTGAGCCAGTCCGCCGATGAAGAGCGCTCTTCCGTCGCGGAATATCTGCCGCTGATGGTCGAAGTTCGACATTCCGTTCTCGCCCTGTGGTATGCGGTTCGCGTCGATGATGCTGTCGCGGTCAGCGAAGATCTCGTAGATCTTACCGAGCGCGTTTATGTTCCGCTCACTGTCTATCGTGAGCTCAACATTGCCCTTACCGTCGGTCTTTCCCATGCTTCCGCCGCTCGCCCACATGAGCGACACAGCGGCGTTTCCGCTCGATAGCATGCCCCACTGATCCTGGTGGTCCATCGTTCCGTCGCCGTTGAGGTCGCGGGCGGCGAGCGAACAGAAACGTCTGAGCTCATCGAGCGTCCATCTGCCCGATCTCACGAGCTCGTAGGGGTCGTCTGCCCCGCATTCGCCCGCGAGCCGCTTGTTGAAAAGCAGACACCAGGTCGCTTTGTTGTCTACTAAATTGAACTCGCCAGTCAGCGCGAAAGCCTTGCCGCCGATCGCCATCTCGCGGATGATGTCGCCGTCCCACCAGGGTTTGTCAATGTCGATGTACGTGAGGTCGCTTATCTGGGCGCTGTGCTGATAGGCGTTCGCGAGCACCGTGTTCATCTGCGCCACGACCATATCAAAATCGTCGTCGCCCGCCATGACCGAGCCCGCGAGCAGATTCATAAGCACGTTCTTGTTCTGCTCGATTGAGACGATCTTAACGCCGAAGCGTTCCTCGACCATCCGGTTGCGTTTGAACACCGCGTCATTGAGCGGCTCGCCGGTCTCTTCCTCGGCGTAAAGTTCGGCGCTGTAGCGTACCGTGCCAACCTCATCGGAGCTCAGGAATCTGAACTCATAGCCATCGTATCTGACGTCCGGCAGATCGGCGCTTATCGCCGGAGTGGTCTCGGTTACCGGCTCGGTCGTGGTCTCGCCGCCAGTGGTCGTCACCTCACCAGGTTTCTCAGAGCCGCAGGACGCGAGCGACATAAGAATCGCCGTCAAAAGAATCGCGCTGATTGTTTTCTTCATTTGTTTTCCTCCTAAAATATCATGGCTCGAGTCTGAACCAATTTTCATTGTTCATATCAATCGAAACGCTGAGCGCCGGGCGATTATCGGGCGAAAACACGGTGATCTTCCCGTCATTTTCCTTGATGTGCCAGCCCTTTATCGCCTCGGTCTCGTCCATCACGAAAGCATGGACGTTGATGTGTGTCTTCGAGAAGCCCGACGTGTAGTCATAGATGACCGACGAGCCCTCCTTGCCTTGCCCCGCCTGATTCGGCAGCGGGTGGTAATAGTCGTGGATAAATCCCCATCTTGTCGAGAGTTCAAGCTCGCCGAACGTGAAGAACTTCACTCCGGCGTCGCCGCGCCGCAGCACCAGCCGATGATCGTCGGCTTTGTGTACATTCAGCTTATTGTCCCGATTAT
Source organism: uncultured Eubacteriales bacterium (assembly GCA_934477985.1). GTDB lineage: Bacteria > Bacillota > Clostridia > Oscillospirales > CAG-272 > Flemingiibacterium. The sequence continues at coordinate 519 of CAKSOR010000173.1, read as the reverse complement.
TCACGACGAGGTGCGAGACCATCTTAACCGGAATGTCGGCTTCAACCCGGTCGATAACAAGCATCACGTGCGGGAAGCGGCAGATATACACCCTCTCGCAGCGGCTGAACCGCTCTCCGTAGGCTCTCGCGCAGTCCGACGCGATGATATTCACTCCCGGAATGTCCGACCTATAGAAGAGATTGCGATTCAGCGGCGCTTCGTTCTTCTTCACCGGCAGCTGGGAGTATTTATTGCCGCTCTCGTCCTCGAAATCCCACGTGCTGTGATAAGCCGACGTGCAGGACTTTTTCCAGGTTTCGAGCCGGTAACAGCAGTGCCCGGGGTCAGCGATGAAACGCTCGTTCCGGTGGACAAGGATGAAGCTGTTCTGGTCGCGGTGGCGGTGCGAGTCGACCGTATGAGGCTCGTAACCGGTCTCGACGGCAAGGATCGTCTTCGGCTCGCTCCATGAGTCGCGCAGCGTGGTGACTCCGGTCTGGTAGATATTCAGAAGCGGCATTCCGGCGGCGTCGGGCG
>CAKSOR010000172.1 GCA_934477985.1 uncultured Eubacteriales bacterium | reverse complement strand
GGCGTGCTGCGCACGCCACCTGCGTTCGCCGGGTGCGCTGCGCGCACCCGGCGAACCGCTGCGCGGCTCAGCCGCGCAGCGTCCTGACGCCTCTGACCAGCATAAAAGGCTGCCGCGACCGCGGCAGCCCAGGTTTACTTCTTTCCAGTATAAAGCTCGGTTATCTCAGCGAGCGTTTCGTCTATCTCCGACTGCTTCGACGCGATGAGCGACGCGAAGTTGCCGGTCTTTGAGTTGACGTTCGAGGTTATGCCCGAGATCAGCTTTCCGATGTTGAAAAGGTTTCCGATGTCGCAGGTACGATTCTCGCAGATCAGGTCGAGCATCTTCAGAGACTCGTTGTCACGTGCGTACTTGCCCTTGAGCGCCGTGTCATAAAACGCCGGCGTGACGTACTTCTTCGAGTGGAACGCCATGTCCTCCAGGATTATCGACGACGCCTCGAGATCCTGCACGTTGATCGGGATCGCCGCGCAGCCTGCCGCCCAGGTCTGTACATATGTGTAATACTTGTCCTGCTCCTCGTCATATTTCGGATACGGAATTATTCCGAAGTCGGTCTCCATGCCGCGCATCGTCGGCACGTTGTTCATCGTTCCCGCAAGATAGAGCAGACGGTTAGCCTCAAAGGTCTGCGCAGCCGCGTTGACATGGTCTCCGGTCAGCTCTGAGCTCCACTTCGACTTGTCGGTAAAGCAGATCACCGAATCCTCTGACGTGTAGATCTTGAGTATCTTATCGAGCACTCCGAGACTCCGCTCGCTCGCGCCGTTGAAGACGAACTTGTCGCTCTTGTCGTCGTAGGTCACGAACTTGCTGCCCGACGCCGAGTAGAAAACTTCCACATGGTTGTTGAGAATTCCGAGTCCGACATGGTCTGCCGCGGTGAAATTGCCGTCACCGTCAACGTCAGACGCGAAAGCGGCAGCCTCGGTGAGCATATTGTCAATAGTCCACTTGCCGCTCGTGACCAGCTCATACGGATCTGAGAGCTTGTAATCCTCGACGAGTCCTTTGTTGAAAAGTATGCAATAGGACGCGCGGATGAACGCCATACAGATGTCGCCGTTCGCGTAATACGACTTTCCGCCGATGTTGACGTCCTCGTTGAACTGCTGACTCCACCATGGCTTCGAAAGATCGACGTTGCCGACCTGGTTCAGATCGTACAGAAGTCCGTCGCGCGCTAAAAGCGCCGCGTCCTGTATCGTCGGCATTATATAGTCGTACTGATTGTCGCCCGCCATCATCAGCTTGTTGATCTCGCTGTACATCGAATAGCTGTACTGCTGACCGATCGTCATGTAGTCGGCTTTGATGTTGACGTTGTACTTCGCCTCGATCGCCACGTTGCGGTCATAGACGGCGTCGTTGACCGTGTCGCCGTTCTGCTCCTCGATGTAGAGGTCAAGCGCGGTCCAGCGTCCGCTCATGTCGTTCTCCATCTTGCCGAGTATCGTGAAGTCGCGTCCCTTGCCGTCATACGCCGGAAGATCGGGAACAAGCTCGGTCTCAGTCGGCTCTGTGGTCGTCTCATTGCCGCCCGCCGTCGTCGTCTTGGCGTCGCCCTCAGTGCCGCCGCAGGACGCCAGAAGCGAGATCAGCAGGATCACGGACATTAAGCCGGATATTTTTTGTTTGTTCATTTTCATACCTCTTTTGTAAATTTCAAAAATTACGCGCGCGTTAACATATCTATATTATACACACTTTTTCGCTTTTTTGATAGGAAAAAATCAACACAAATTTGTAAAAACCGAGACAAAGCCCTTGATTTTTTACCGCGGATATGATATACTTATACACGAAAGATACGAAAGAAGGTGCGCGGATATGGAAAAAACAGTTAATTTCGGAAAGCTGTTCCCTCAGGTGAAAACAATGTTCCTCGCGAATATTCCTGGAAACGAAAATCTGACTCACGTCAAATATTCTTATACCTACAGAATCTTTGTGGTTACCGAGGGCTGCTGTGATCTGATCATAGACGATAATGAACAGCTATGCCGCGCGGGCGACGCGGTGTTTCTCTGCCCGCGCCAGAAGTACACAAATATTTTCAATCAGCACTGTGTCACTATAAATCTCGTATTCGAGTTCTCGGACAAGCTGTCCGAGACGCTGATACCCCGCGACTCGTCGAAGTACTTCATCAGATTCCCCGAGGAAGAGGAGCTCCCGGAACGGTATTCGGAGCAGCTGAAATTTACAGATATGCCGGTCTTCAATTCCTCGTTCATGATAAGCGGCGTACCTGGGACTGTCGACCGCATAAACGAAATGTACAAGCTCTTCGCCGCCGATGATCTCTTCTCTCATCTGCGGCTGAATTCACTCGCGCTCGGGTTCATCGCGGATATCGCCGAATACGCGACCGGTCTTAACAGTCAGGTACGGAATGATCTGGCTCACCGCGTGCTCGATTTTATCGACACACACTGCGGCGAGCGTCTCACCTGCGCCAAGATCGCCGGGGAGTTCTCATACCACCCAAGCTATATAAACCGGATAATTCACAGCTATACCGGTTTTTCGCTTCACGATTATGTCACACGCCGAAGAATACGCAAGGCGACAAAGCTGCTCACCGAAACCGAACTCAGCATGACCGAGATTGCCTATCAACTCTCGTTCTATGACAGCAGCCATTTCTGCAAGGTCTATCAGGCGCATGTCGGAATCTCGCCGTCGGATGTCCGCAAAAAGTTCCGCGACGGCTATATGCGTTCCGATCGGAACGGGAAATAGATCTCACCCGATCCGGGCATAATATCCAGGAAACACTGATTTAATGTTGTTTTCACGTGAAAAAGCCCATAAATTCAAGCCTTTTTGCGTGAAATATCAGAAAACGACACCGACCCGCGTCCGTGTCGTTCACTCTTCCCTCTTTTCATGGTATAATATTGTCACAAATGAAAAGGAGGCAATAAGCCATGAACACAGATAAGATTTACGCAGAACAGCTCGCAAACGAATACGCACCGAAGGACACCTCAAAGGTTGCCGCGCTCCGAAAGCTCGACTCCAGAGCAAAACGCCCGGCGAACATCTTCGCCTACACCTTCGGCGTCATAGCCTCGCTCGTCGCCGGACTCGGAATGTGTCTCGCGATGAGGGTGATCGGGAGCGGCGACGCGATGTTCGTCCTCGGCATCATCATCGGTCTGATCGGCTTCGCCGGGATGGGAATCAACTATCCGATCTACAAAAAGCTGCTCGAGTCTGGCAAATCCAAGTACGCGTTCGAAATAATGCAGCTCGCAAAGGAGATAAGCGAAAAGTAAGAATGAGAATGAAGCCGCTTCCCGCCCGGCTGAACGCCGTGATACACAGATATAAAAACGACCTTGCCTTCCGGGGCAGGGTCAGCCTTTATCAGGGAATGACGATGAATCTGCTCTACGCCGTCTTCAGGCTTTTGACCGGAGTCAGGTACGACTCGGTCTGGTTCATCTCAATGTCGGTTTACTATTTCGCGCTCGGACTGATGAAGGCTTATCTCGCCGTCTGCCGGAGACTCTCGGAAAAGCGCGGGCTCGGGTTTGAAAAACGCTGCTATCGGAGAACCGCGCTGATGCTCTTCTTCCTGAACTTCCCGATGGGGATAATGATAACGCTGATGGTCGTCGACAACCGCGGCTTCAGCTATCCGGGGTATGTCATCTATCTTTCGGCTGTATACACCTTCTGGTCGGCGGCAAACTCGGTCATGAACCTTGTGAGGTTCAGAAAGCTCGGAAGTCCGATACTCTCGGCTTCGAAGGCGCTGAACTTTGTCGCGGCGATGATGTCGGTGCTCGGCTTGCAGACCGCGATGATCGCGGCGTTCTCCAGCGACAGCGATGAATGGAGAAGGACGATGAACACAATAACCGGAGGATTCGTCTACGCGGGAGTGATCGCTACGGCGGTGTTCATGCTGATACGCTCAAAGAGAACACGGAGGAACTATGAACAGGTCTGAGAGCAAATATTTTAACACGGCAAGGCTGATGGACAAGGCGTTCATCGAGCTCCTCGCGAAGAAAGACATTGAATATATCACGGTCAAGGAGATCTGCCAGAAGGCGGGCGTCAACCGCTCGACATTCTACCTGCACTATGAGACAATCGGCGACCTCTTAGCCGAGAGCGTGGAAAATCTGAATCGGGATTTCTTCGAGCGGATGAACGGGCACGAGAGCGGGTTTGTGAAGAGACTGCGCGACTGCCCGATGGACGAGCTTTATCTGATAACGCCGGAATACCTCACGCCGTACCTTGAATATGTAAAGGAGAACCGCCGGATCATGAGGACTATGATCGAGAACGCCGATGTGCTGAAGCTCGACAGAACCTACGAGCGGATGTTCCGGCATGTCTTCACGCCGATACTTGAGCGCTTCGGAGTGCCGGACGACGAGATGGGTTATCTCATGTCGTTCTACATAAATGGGCTGACGGCGATGATCGTCGCTTGGCTGAAGAATGACTGCAAAGAGTCCATAGACAGGATGATCGGGATGATCAGGCGATGCGCGGAAGGGAGAGCGGCAAGTCCGCGATACCTGCCATGAAGAGCCGGAAAATTAAAAAGGCCACCTAGGTCGGTTTTTCCCTGACCGCGGTGGTCTTGTTTTTGATCACAAGCGTTTGATTGGCAGACCGGATACGCTGCCTGACTTGCACGGAGCTTTACTCGTCACCGTCGGTGCTGCCGACGTGCCTGATGATCTTCTTATTTATCCTGTGGTAGAAGAAGAGCGACATTGCGACCGACATTATTTCAGCGAACGGGAAGGACAGCCAGACGAGGTCGATGTTCCCGGTCAGCGACATCAGATAAGCGACCGGAAGGAGCACGCAGAGCTGTCTTGCGACCGAGACGATCATGCTGTAGAGTCCGTTTCCGAGCGCCTGGAAGACCGAGCCGACCGTGATGCAGAAGCCAGCGAAGATGAACGACAGGCAGATGAGTCTCAGCGCCGGGACGCCGATGGCGATCATCGACTCTGACGCGTCAAATAGCCTCAGGAGCTGCGCCGGGAATATCTCCATTACCGCCATTCCGATGAGCATTATCACGACCGCGTAGGTGCAGGCGATCTTTATCGTCTTCTTCATGCGCTTTTGTTTCTGAGCGCCGTAGTTGTAGGCGATTATCGGTACGACGCCGTTGTTGAGTCCGAAAACCGGCATGAAGATTATGCTCTGGAGCTTGAAGTAGACTCCGAACACCGCCTGCGCCGTCGACGAGAAGGTGAAGAGAATCTTGTTCATGCCGACGTACATTATCGAGCTTATCGACTGCATGATGATCGACGGCAGACCGACCGCGTAGATGTGACCGATTGTAGCGAGATCCGGGCGGTATCTGAGGGGATTCACCGTGATCTCCTTGTTGCGGGTCTGGTTCAGGATTATGCCGAGGATTGCGGCGACTATCTGTCCAGCGACCGTGGCTATCGCCGCGCCGGTTATTCCGAGCTTCGGGAAGCCCAGGAGTCCGAAGATAAGTATCGGGTCGAAGATTATGTTTATGACCGCGCCGATTGTCTGAGTCACCATAGCGATCATTGTTTTGCCGGTCGACTGCACGAGACGCTCCATGATGATCTGCGTGAAAAGACCGAACGAGAAGATCAGCACTACGCTTAAGTACTCGACTCCTCCCTGGACGATCTCGGGATCGCTGTTCTGCATCATCATGAAGGGTCTGACCGCCGTGAGTCCGACGACAAGGAAGACAAGGTAGCTGCAAAACGCTAAGAAGACTCCGGTGTTGGCGACCTTGTTCGCGCCTTCGAAATCCTTCATGCCGAGCCGCTTTGAGAGCAGCGCGTTTACACCGACTCCGGTTCCGGTCGAGACGGCGAGCATCAGCTGCTGCATCGAAAAGGCGAGCGAAACCGAGGTCAGAGCGTTCTCGCTTATCTGCGCGACGAAAATACTGTCGACTATGTTGTAGAGTGCCTGCACGAGCATTGAGATCATCATCGGCAGACTCATCGTGATTATCAGTTTGTTTATGGGCATGACGCCCATCTTGTTTTCCTTCCGGCTGATTTCCGGCGAGGCGGTGATCTCATCCATTCTGGATTCTCCG
>CAKSOR010000171.1 GCA_934477985.1 uncultured Eubacteriales bacterium | reverse complement strand
TCATCGCCGGCATCATCGCAAGCAACCACGACGTCACAGATATCTTCGTCGACTCGGCTCTCAAGATCTGCGAGAATGATCTCGTAAGCTTCGATAAGCTCGCGACCGAGGTCGCGGAGCTCGTCGAGAAGTACGACATAAACTGCACGATGACCGTCTCTCTCCCCATCGAGAAGGCTACCGAGGTCATCAAGCGCTACCTCTGATTTATACACACCAAAAACACACGTCCGCCCCGGATTCCGGGGCGGCGTTGATACGCGCCATTCACGCATGATAAGCGAGGCTATATGAACAGCGAGACCTATATCCCCGAGGTCCGGGGACACCTGAAAAAGTCGATAATCACGCTTCCCGAGGCGATCGGGAAAGCGAGCGGCATCCGCATAAACGGGCGAGTTCTGCGCTCGTTCATCTTCACGACCGACGTCGCCGCGATACGCAACAACAACGCCGACGCGGTTATAGCGGTCTACCCCTTCCTTCCGCAGCCGATAATCACGCAGGCGGTCATACAGGTCGCCGACGTGCCTGTGTTCTGCGGGATAGGCTCGGGAGTCGGCGCCGGAGGAATCAAGCGGATAGTCAACCTCGCAAAGCACGCTGAGTACCAGGGCGCGCAGGGCGTTGTCGTCAGCGCTAACATTTCGAACGAGGCGGTTCAGGAGATCGCGACCGCGATAGACATTCCGGTCATCCTGACGGTCATCTCCGAGAATACCGATTTCAAGGCGCGGCTCGAGGCGGGCGCTTCGATACTCAATGTCTCGGGCGCGGACAAGACCCCGGCGATGATCCGCAAGATCCGCTCGGAGTACCCCTATGTGCCGATCATCGCGACCGGCGGTCCGAACGACCAGACACTCGCCGATACGATCGCGGCGGGCGCGAACGCCATCACCTACACTCCGCCCACGAGCGGATACCTCTTCTCCGAGAAGGCGAACCGTTCGCGCGCTCTCGAGAAGAATCAGGGCTGACACTGGCAGTTAAGGCTGTCGGCGCGCCGTTTTTCCGCTTATTGGGGAAAAAAGTCAACCGCAGGGTGTTACGCGCCGCGGCATGACGGAAATAATTTACGATTTTGGAGAACATATGAAAAGAATTTGGAAGATCGCCGCGCTGGCGCTGTCAGTTTCGGTCGTGTGCGCAGGTCTCATGAGCTGCCGCAACGAGAATAAGATGACCGAGGAACTGTCGGCGGTGAAGAGCGGCATCGAAAAGACCCGCGCTCTCGGTTCGGGCGAGGTCATGGTCTACGCGACCTTCAAGCCTGAAAAAGAGGTCGAAGGCACGCTTCTGACCAGCGTCACCGAATCCTACGCGAAATTTCTGAACAGCGGCACGCTTGAGTACGATTTCACCGAGACGACGAAATTCACCTCAGGAGACGACATGAAGAGTTATGAGGCTACCGTCGAGAACGGCACGACTATTGTCAGCCGCGACGGAGTTGTCGTCGACCCGTCTGAGGCGCCCGACATTTTCTCGGCGTTCAACATCGACTACGAGGTCGCGGACATAGATAAGATCGAGGTCATCGACGCGGGCGAGCAGACGCTCTACACCGTGACGATGAAGGATTCCTACGCCGCGAAAGCCGATCACTCGGAGAACAGCGTCGATTACAAGGGCAGGAAAGTGCGCTTCAACTACTATCTCGACCTTGCGGGAACCGCGCGCAAGGTGGTTTCCGAGTACACCTACGAGGTGACGGTCGGCGGCGGAACTCAGAATGTCGTCGTCTTTTCGCAGACCACTGTCAACAGTTGAGTGAAAGCTCCGTTAAAAACGGGGCTTTTTTCCTTAGACCTGTTCGATACACCGACTTCAGAGTATCAAATTGGCGACGCAAGTCGGCAATTTGATTGACAAGTCGGGAGGGTTATCGAACAAGTCTTTTGGAAAAAATAAAAATATCTGTTTTATTTTGTTAAAAAGCCGCGTATCTATTGACAAAGGCTTTTTGATGTGTTATAATTAAATTGCGTACAGAAGGTGTATGCGGGTGTACAAAGTGCGCATGCGTATTTTGTACACATCGAGTCCGTTTTTTCGATAAGTATCGGACTGCCAAGACAATTTAATATTTGCCCGGTGTTTATCGCTTTGTGTGAAAGGTATGGCACGGTATTATGAAAACCACAGTTCAGCATAACGTCCTGACCATCTCGGAGATGACAAAACGTCCGAACAAGATTTGCGCGGAAACGATTGATATTGACAACATCGTTCTGACCGACGAGCTCATCCGCAAGCTCCGCGCGAGCAAGAGTATGTTCAATAAATCTACATATGTGCAGATTCTCTGCGGCGGCATCCGCTACAATGTCGAGGGAGTCGACCGCATGAAGAACGGAAAATACAGGATAACTCTCATCTCACCTCAGTTCTTTGCCACACTCAACGGCTTCATCGGAAAGCCTGTCAGCCTTGTGAAGCTGGCGGCTATCTCGTAAAAAACATCGGCGGGGGCGTTTCGCTCCCGCTTTTTTGAAAGGAAACGACTTATGGACGAAAATAACGCTCTGCCGCCAGAAAACCCGGCGGTTTCGCCCGATACGAACACCGCGCCGGAAAATCCCGCGGCTTCGCCTGATGTGCAGCCCGCGCCGGAAACCGCTCCGGATGTGTCCGAAGCTCAGGCTGTCGGCACTCAGCCGGTCGAAGTGCCCGCGGTGTCAGCGGAGCGATCGGATGAGCCCGAGCTCCCGCTGCTTGAGTTTGTCGGCGTCACCAAGCGCTACGGCTCGAAAAAGGTGCTTGACGAACTGTCGTTCGCGATCGGACGCGGCGGAAAGATCGGTCTCTTGGGACCGAACGGCAGCGGAAAAACGACGATAATAAAGCTGATAAACGGTCTCCTGACACCGACCTCGGGTGAGGTGCTGATAAACGGCGAGCGACCGAGCCACCTGACGGCTGAGTTCATCTCCTACCTTCCCGAGCGCGATTCGCTTCCGCAGGGCAGCCGGATATGCGACCTTGTCGATCTTTTCGCCGATTTCTACGCCGACTTCGACCGCCTGAAGGCGAACGACATGATCGCGCGGCTGAAGCTCGATCCGAAGGCGCGCATGCGCACTCTCTCCAAGGGCAACCGCGAGAAGGTTCAGCTGATCCTCGCGATGAGCCGCAAGGCAAAGCTCTACGTCCTGGACGAGCCGATCGGCGGAGTCGACCCGGCGGCGCGCGATTTCATCCTCGACACGATACTCTCGAACTACGACCCCGAGGGCTCGATACTCATCTCGACGCACCTGATTGCCGACATCGAACGGGTGCTTGACGATGTCATATTCCTCTCGGAGGGCAAGGCGGCGCTCTGCGCGTCGGTTCAGGCTATTCACGAAAAGCACGGCAAGACGGTCGACGAGCTCTTCCGCGAGCTCTACAAAGCGTAAAGGAGGCGGTAAAATGTTCGGAAAACTCTTGAAACACGAATTCCGCGCGACCGCCCCGATGATACTTCTCACCTGGCTTGTGCTCATCGGCTTCACTGCGCTTTCGGCGCTCTTCGGGTTCCTCGCCGGAAAGACCGAGGTCTTCCTTCTGCCGATGATGATAACGACCTTCTTTGCCGGGACGATTGCCTTCGCAGCGCTGATCGTCGTCTACGTCATCATAATCCGGCGTTTCTACACGAACGTCTTCGGAGACGAGGGATATCTCACGCTTACCCTGCCGGTCACGCGCGGCTCGATCATCTGGTCAAAGCTGCTCTGCGCGATGATCTGGCTGATCGGCACAGCGGCGGTTGTCTTCGGTTCGGTCACGTTCCGCGCCGCGGTTGAGTCGACCGACGCGGTGCAGTCGTTCATCAACACCTTCGGGCTTGTCGCCGCGCGGATTGTCAACTTCACCGGAATTCCGGTCTGGGGCGCTTCGACCGAGCTTTTCATCTTCCTCGCGGTTTCGCTCGTGAGGTCGATACTCGTCTTCTACGCGGCGATCGCGCTCGGACAGTTCCTCACCGGGCACAGACTGCTCGGCTCGGTGCTCGCCTACCTTGGGCTTGGAGTCATCGAACGCATTCTGAACACAGGCTACTCTGTGCTCATGGGAATCTCGCATAAAGGTCTTGAGGTCCTCGAGCAGTTCTATTACGGCTACGCGCTCGACTCGCTGACCGGCTTCGAGGTGCAGGTCTCGGTGATCGTCTATATTGTCCTGCTGGCGGTCGAGGCGGCGCTTCTGTGGCTGCTGACCGATCTTGTGCTCCGCAAGGCGGTAAATCTGCAATAAAATAAAAATAGTCTCCGAATGGGGACTATTTTTTGTATAACTGCCATAATGCCTGTCAAGAATATTGTCAGCCGGGGGAAAATTCCCCGCAAAAAGCGAAAGGCTGGTAATTATACATGGAAAACAAATTCAAGAAGAAGTCTATAAACACAGTCATCTACCTGCTTCTGGCGGCGATGCTCGTCTGCATGGTGCTGGTTTCGGTCTACACGGTCGCGTCGAAGCGCAAGGGCAGGGACGCTGACACAGAGCCCGCGGTCTCAAGCGGCACTGTCGACACCAAGAACGAGCCCGCCGGCAGCGTAACTACCGGGAAGTCTGAGACGACCGCGGCAGACACGACTGTTCCGGCTGAGTCGGCGTCGGTGATTGTCACCGATGACACCGGCGCGGCTGAGGTCGGCGGAACGGCGATGGAGGACGATGAAAAGCCGATGTCGGCGGCTGAGCACTATTTCGTCATGCCGGTGAACGGATTCATCTCGAAGGCTTTCGAGGTCGATGTTCCGGTCTGGTCGGCGACGATGTGCGATTACCGCGCTCACACCGGCGCTGACATCGCGTCTCCGGTCGGCTCTGAGGTGATCGCGTCGTCGAGCGGACGCGTCTGCAAGGTCTGGAACGACCCGATGATGGGGCGCGCGGTGACGATTGACCACGGCGACGACATCTACACGACCTATATGAACCTCGGCGAGGATCTCCTGGTCTCGGTCGGCGACAAGGTCGGCATGGGACAGGCGATCGGCGCGGTCGGAACGAGCTCGCTCACCGAGGTCGCCGAAGAGCCGCATATCCACCTCGAGATGAAGATCGGCGGAAAGTACGTCGACCCGCTCGAGTATATGTCCTCAGGCGAGTACAAGGAGTTCGAGGAATAAAATAGAGATGTTCGATAACCCTCCCTACATGTCAATGAAGTCGGGTTATCGAACATGTCTATAATCCCCGGCGGGATGACCGTCGGGGATTTTCGCGTCAGCGAGCGTTCAGCGCCTTGATTACCTCGGCGACGTTGTCCTCAGCCGAACCGGCGCAGTCAACGCGGATGTCGGCGTACTTTTCATAGAGCGGCTGGCGCTCCTCGAAGACGTCGCGGAGGGTCTTGCCGGGCGCGATCGCGATGCCGCGGGTCTTGATGTTGCGGATGCGGCGCTCGATCACGTCGAAGGGAAGCGCGAGCCAGACGCACTTGCCGCCCGCCTTCAGGTGCTTCATAGCGTCGTTGTAGTAGACCGCGCTTCCGCCGGTCGCGATGACCGTGCTGTCGGTCTCAACGCTCAGCAGAGCCGCGTCCTCGGCGCGCTTGAAGTACTCGAGACCGTCGACGTTGATGATCTCCTGGAGCTTCTTGCCTTCGCGGCGCTGTATCACGAGGTCGGTGTCGAGAAAGCCCATCCCGAGCGCTTTTGCGAGGAGCACTCCGACCGTGCTCTTTCCGCAGCCCGCCATGCCGATAAGAATAATGTTGTTCATCTTTTTTGCCCTCCTTTTGTTATCTGCAAATATTTTACCACTTTTTTCGGTCGACGTCAATCGGCAAAATATCAAAATTAACAATTTATGCTTGCTAATTTTTCTCTCATGCGTTATAATATTATGTGATTGATTTTTTCGGGAGGTGAGCACGTGAACAGACGTCCGGCACACAGTTTCGTCGATGAATATTACTGGGACACGCTTGACAACGCCGCCAAGCTCGTTCCCGCTGTCTCGGACACGCGCGGATCGAACGTCTTCCGTGTCAGCGCCGTCCTGTTTGACGATGTCGACCCGGCGATACTTCAGGAGGCGCTTGAGCGGACACTCACGGTCTTTCCGGCGTTCGCGGTCAGACTGCGGCGCGGGCTGTTCTGGTTCTATCTCGAA
>CAKSOR010000170.1 GCA_934477985.1 uncultured Eubacteriales bacterium | reverse complement strand
AAACCACTACCGGAGATACCGGAACAACCGCCGCTCCCGAGACTGAGAAGTCGATCTATGACGAGCTCCCGACCGGCGATTATGGCGGGGAGAAGTTCACGATTCTCAACAACTCGGTCACATGGGCTGAGTATCGGATTGACTCTGACGAAATCAACGGCGATTCGATGAACGACGCCGTATATCAGCGTACAAAGTTTGTCGAGGACAAGCTCAAGGTCGAGATAGAGCTCATTGAACAGGATCTCTACTCGGGCACGGCGGGATACTTAGCGAACCTGGTGCTCGCCGGAGACGATTCGATAGACGCGTCCTTCATCGGCGCGATGTACAATGTCGCCAATATCAGTAAGGGCATTTACATTGACCTGAACGACGTCGATGAGTTCGATTTCTCTAAACCGTGGTGGGATACGAACTCGATGAAGTACTACGAGATCGAGAATAAGCTCTACATGGCGCACAACGAGACGAGCGCGAATCTCCACGACACTCTCTGGGTCGGATTCTTCAACAAGAAAATGCTCGAGGCTCTCAAGCTTGACGATATCTATTCTATCGTGCGCGACGGAAAGTGGACGATAGATAAGCTCAAGGAGTATGTTGAAGCCGGAACGAGCGATCTTGACGGCGACGGTGAGCTCGGCGCGAACGATCAGTGGGGTCTTATGACTCACAACGGCGCAGGATTCGGTTTCCTCCACGGCTCGGATAAGCGTGGAGTCGATATCAAGGACGGAATGCCCTATGTCAGCCCGATTGACGACCGCATGTTCGACGTCATAACGAAGATAAGAAGCGTCTTTGAGCTTGAAGGCACTATGACAAACGACAAGCATCAGGGAAAGCTGGGATATAACTGTGTTAACGGTTTTGCAAACGGTCACTCACTCCTTCACATCGAGGTTATCGGAAACGCGAAGACTCTGCGTGCGATGGACGCCGATTTCGGAATAATTCCGTTCCCGAAATTTGACGAGAAGCAGGAGAGATACATTGCGTATTACTCGCCCGCGATGAACGCATTCAGCATCCCCAAGACAACGAAGGATCTTTCGCGCACCGCGACGGTCATTGAGAACCTCAGCGCGTACGGCTACAAGACTGTCCGCCCGGCTTACTATGACATCGTTCTGCATGGCAAAACAGTTCGCGACGAGGAATCACGCGAGATGCTCGATATAATTTTCGAGAACATCGAGGGCGAGATGGCTTATGTCTACAACTGGGGCGGATACGCTGACACGCTCAAGTCAGTCCTCAGCGGAAGCGGAGACATTGTCTCGTCGCTTGAGTCCAAGAAGACGGCTGTCGAGACCGCTATCGAAAACTATCTCAAGGATCTTCAGTAAAACACACGGCGGGATACGGACGTATTCCGCCTTTATTTAAGGAGAGAAACACATGAACTACATTCTCGGAATCGACTTCGGCGGCGGAGCTTCCAAGGCGACATTATTGTCCGCCGACGGAAAAATCGCCGCGACGAACACCGTCGAATACCCGACATCCTATCCCGCGCCCGGCGAGGCTGAGCAGAATCCGATGGACTGGTACGACGCGACGAGACGCAATATCTCTGCGGTCATCGAAAAGTCGGGCGTCGCGCCCTCGTCGATACTCGCGGTCGCGCTTGACGCCGCGACTCACACGGCTGTGCTCTGCGACAAGGACTTTAACGTCGTCCGCCCGTCTATCTACTGGACCGACTCGCGCTCGACCGAGGAGGTCGCTTACTTAAAGCGTGAGTGGGGCGATTTCATCTATCAGCACATTCTTCACAAGCCCGACACAATCTGGACTCTCCCGCAGCTCATGTGGATAAAGAAGCACGAGCCGGAAATCTGGGCAAAGGTCGAGCACATCATGTTCGCGAAGGATTTCGTCCGCCACATGCTCTGCGGCGACTATGTGACCGACTACATCGAGGCTGAGGGCTCGATGTTCTTCGACTACACGACGCTCTCGTGGTCGAAGGAGTTATGCGGACTGCTTGGTTTCCCGGTCGAAAAGCTTCCGAAAATCGTAAAGCCGACCGATTTCGTCGGAAAGATCACGAAAGCCGCCGCGGCTGACACCGGGCTCTGCGAGGGCACGCCGGTCGTCTGCGGAACCACCGACACTGTAATGGAGGTCTTTGCCGCCGGCGCTGTCAAAAAGGGGCAGATGACACTCAAGCTCGCGACCGCCGGACGCATCTGCGTGATTACCGATCGCTCCTATCCAGACAAGAACCTCATAAACTATTCGCACATCGCCGACGGGCTCTGGTATCCCGGAACGGCTACGAAAGCCTGCGCGTCCTCGCTGCGCTGGTACCGCGACACCTTCGGCGGCGATTACCGCTCGATCGACGAAGCCGCGGCGAAGATTCCGGTCGGCTCGGAGGGACTCGTTTTCCATCCTTATATAAATGGCGAGCTGACGCCCTACGCTGACCCGAAGCTCTGCGGCAGCTTCATCGGAGTCCGCGCGAACCACACTAAGGCGCATTTCGACCGCGCCGTGCTCGAGGGCGTCGCTATGTCGATGCTCGACTGCAAGAAGGCGCTCGAGGCAATCGGAATCGAGCACTCCGACAAGGCGACGATCATCGGCGGCGGAGCTTCAAGCCCGCTCTGGAGACAGATTGTAGCCGACGCGCTCGGCTTCACGCTCGTACAGAACCGCGACAGCGATTCGTCGTTCGGAACGGCGATGCTCGCCGGAGTCGCGGCGGGAGTTTTCAGCGATTTCGAGTCGGCGCTCGATAAGTGCACCGAGGTCAAGTCGTTCACCGAGCCGAACCCTGAAAACGCGCCGAAATATGAGAAGCTATTTGAGCGCTACAAGGCGGTGCATGACGCGCTCGCGCCAATCTACGACGCATGAAGTACTTAGTTTTTATAAAAGTCGTCAAGGGCGAGCTCTCGCCCTTCGACGAGGCGGCGCTTGAGGTCGCTCTTGAGCTGCGCGACAAGACCGGCGGGGAAGTGATTGTCCTGACAATGGCGCCCGACACCGCGTCCGACCGCATGAAGGCGCTGACCCGGCTAGGTGTCAGCTCGGTGCTGATCTGCGACAAGGCGTTCGCGGGCTCTGACACGGCGGCGACCTCGTACATTCTCTCGCTTGCGGCTGAAAGGTTCGCGGGCGGGGAATATCTCGTCCTCTGCGGACGGCAGAGCATGGACGGCGACACGGCGCAGGTCGGAGTTTCGCTCGCGGCAAGGCTCGGAATTCCGGCGATTACAAATGTAATGGAAACGCCTGTGATCTCTGACGGCATCGTCTCCGCCGTCACCCGGATGGGAAATGAAAGCGCCGCGCTCCCGGCACTTCTGACAATTGAGCGAATCAAGAAGCTCCGCTTTCCGCCGATGCGCGCGAAGGCGCACGACATCGAACTGCTCGACTCGAAGGCGCTCGGCGCGGACATCAGACGCTGCGGGCTGAACGGCTCGCCGACGAAGGTCCTGCGCTCGTTTGAGAGCGAGCGCGGGCGCAGACACTGTGTCTTCCTCCCGCGCGACGAGTTCATGGCAAAGCTCGATGAGCTCCGCAAGCTCGACATCCACGACGAACACAAAAGCTCTGAGCGCGGCGCGAAGCTGCCCGAGGTCTTCGCGGTCGGTGAGGACGTCGCGGAAATCGCCGCCGGAATCGCCGGGAAGGTAATCACGCTCGATCGGATGAGCGCCGATGATTATGTCGCGCTGTTTCGCGAAAAGCAGCCTGAAACCGTGCTCTTCCCGGCTGATCTCTGGGGGCGGAGAATCGCTCCGGAGGTCGCGACGCGGCTTGAGACCGGACTCTGCGCCGACTGCACGCTGCTCGAGACCGACGGCGAGAAGCTCTTCATGTACCGCCCGGCGTTCGGCGGAAACATCACGGCGAAGATAATCTGCCGGACTCTGCCGCAGATGGCGACGGTGCGGACTGTCTCGGAGAGCGCCGACATAATCGTCTCGGCGGGGCTCGGCGTGAGGAACGAGCTTGAGCGCGTGAAGAAATTCGCCGACTCTGTCGGGGCTCAGATGGGCGCGTCGCGCGGACTCGTCGACGCCGGTTACGCGCCGTATGAATGGCAGGTAGGAATAACCGGGCGGACAGTCGCGCCGAAAATTTATATCGCGGTCGGGATCTCGGGCGCTGTGCACCACACCGCCGGGATAGAGGGCAGCCGGTTCATTATGGCAATCAATCCGGATCGCGACGCGCGTATATTCGATTATTGTGATTTTGGCTGTATTGAAAGCTTCTGAACCCAGATAATCAGTGGATAAATTGGGATTTATTTCCTGACTGTGAAAAAAATCTCGAAAAAAGTTTGTAAAAATTTCGAAAAAGACTTGATTTTTTCGAACAAGTGTGCTATAATACTGGTGGGTCAAAAAAAGACCTGAACATTAATACTTTTCTTGAAAGGAAATAAACGCAATGAAAAAGTTTGGTTCTTTCGCACTCGCAGCTCTTCTCGTAGCTGCACTCTCCGTCTCTGCTTCCGCAGCTAACTCCTTCGAGGCAGCTACCGGCACTCCCACGATCGACGGCAAGATGGACGACGCCTACAAGGCAGCTCCTGAAATCGCGATCAACGTCAAGACCTCGGGCGACGGCAAGACCTCGGGCACCGCTCGTGTTCTCTGGGACAGCAACAACATCTACGCCTTCTTCGACATCACTGACCCGGTTCTCTCTACCGGATACGGAAAGTACCACTATGAGTCTGACTCGGTTGAGTTCTTCATCAACCTCACCGACAAGAAGGACGATATTACCAAGATCAACGCAGGTCAGTACACCGCTCAGGCTGATTTCCCCGGAGCAAAGACTGAATGGGCTGGTCGCGGTATGCACTGGGATGCTAACAAGGACAAGGCTACCTTCAAGACCGTAAAGACCGACAAGGGCTACACTGTTGAGATGCAGATCCCGTTCGGCTCTGACTACACCCCCAAGGCTGGCGCACAGATCGGCACAGCTTTCCACATCAACTCCGATGAGGACGGCAAGCCTGGACGTGAGGGCGAGTACTTCGCAGGTCAGAATCAGACTGATGCATGGTCGAAGACCGACAACTTCGACACCCTCACTCTCACTGACAAGAAGTATCAGCCGAAGAAGGACACCGCAGCAGCTACCGCTGATATGGGCATCATCGCAGCAGCAGCTTCGCTCGCAGCTTCCGGCGCGGCTTACATCTCTCTCAAGAAGAGAAAGTAATTCATTTTAAATAATGGTTACATACGGGTTGGCTTTTTAAGCCAACCCGTTTTTTGTGCTTGTTTTCTTTTTCGGCTTGAATTTTTCATAATATTATGGTACAATAATACTGTTGTGTGAGAGGAAGTGACCATTATGTACTACAGACCGAAATTTCTCGAAAAGCTCGAGCGGAAACTGAAGTGGCTTTCGATACCGAATTTAATGCTCATAATCGTCGGCGCGATGGGCGTCGTTTTCGTGATGAATTTTCTCATCGGAATGTCGGCGGGGCAGAGCATATATTCAATGCTGACCTTCGACAAGGAGCTTATCGCGAAAGGGCAGGTCTGGCGGGTGTTCACCTTCCTTTTCCTGCCGCCATCGGGGAATATCTTCTTCGCGCTGATCGGACTATATTTCTACTGGCTGATCGGTTCGTCGCTCGAGAACGAGTGGGGCTCGTTCGGCTTCACGGTCTTTTACCTGTTAGGCGCGGTCGGAGCGATAATCTCGGGGCTGATCACCGGATACGCGACGAACGATTACCTCAACATGTCGCTCTTCTTAGCGTTCGCTCTGCTGAACCCGGACTACACGGTCTATGTTTTCTTCATTCTGCCGGTAAAGATGAAGTGGCTTGCGCTTATAGACGGGCTCGGTATAATCGCGTCGCTGATCTTCAACAGTTGGGCTGGAAGGCTCGCGGTCGTGATGGCGCTTGTCAATCTGCTGATTTTCTTCTCGCCGATGCTCGTCATGAGAGTGAAGCAGGCTTACGGAAGATGGAAGTGGAAGCGAAATTTCAAATAGACCAAAAGAACGAACTTGTTTATATGAAAATTCTCACGGCGGGAGCGCACAAAAGTGTTCTCCCGTCTTGACTTTATAAAATATTTCTGTTATAATATATAGAGAATAACAAGCGTTATTTATAATAAGTCCCCTGACCATTCTGATA
>CAKSOR010000169.1 GCA_934477985.1 uncultured Eubacteriales bacterium | reverse complement strand
ATGTGAGCTTCGGCAGTAACTCCTTCGGCGGCTTCGGCAATGGCGGCTCAAACGCGGCGGTATCGAAGGGCTCGGCGATAACGATCTCGGGCGAAACCGGGATTTACTCGGGCGAGGCGCTCACGAACGCGAATTACGTCTTCTTCTCGTCCGCTGACCTCACCGAGGGCGGGAGCTACACATTGAAGTCGGGTGAGAATGAGCTCGGCACGTCGACCGCGGCGACCGGAAGCGTATCGACCGGAAAAGGCGGCTTCGGCGGCGGAGGAATGGGCGGCGGAATGGGCGGAAACCGTCCCGGCGGCGGTCGCGGCGATATGAACGGTCAGAACGGTAAAGACGGTCAGACTCCGCCCGAGAAGCCGGACGGCGGCTTCAACCCCGGCGAACTGCCTGAGGGCTTCGACCCTGACAACCTGCCTGAGATGCCGGATGATTTCGATCCCGGCAATAAGCCGGACGGCGCGCCCGAAAAGCCGTCGGACGATACTACGGCAAGCTCCGGCAATAAGCTGTGACCGGAATTCTTCTCAAACGAAAAAACTCCCGTCGGGTCGCCCCGGCGGGAGAAATAATCGGGTTTTAAGACTTACGCGAGCTCAGCGAAGTACTTAATGGTGCGAACCATCTGGCTTGTGTAGGAGTTCTCGTTGTCGTACCACGAGACGACCTGAACCTGATAGGTGTCGTCGTCGATCTTGGTGACCATGGTCTGGGTAGCGTCGAAGAGCGAGCCGAACTTCATGCCGACAACGTCGGAGGAGACGATCTGCTCATCGTTGTAGCCGAAGGACGCCGACTTAGCCGCCTTCATAGCCGCGTTGATCGAATCCTTGGTGACGTCCTTGCCCTTGACGACAGCGACGAGGATGGTGGTCGAACCGGTGGTTACCGGAACGCGCTGTGCCGAGCCGATCAGCTTGCCGTTGAGCTCGGGGATAACGAGACCGATAGCCTTAGCCGCGCCGGTGGAGTTCGGAACGATGTTGGCAGCGCCCGCGCGTGCACGGCGGAGGTCGCCCTTACGCTGCGGACCGTCGAGGATCATCTGGTCGCCGGTGTAAGCGTGAACGGTGGTCATGATGCCCGAAACGATCGGATAGGTGTCGTTGAGGGTCTTTGCCATCGGAGCGAGGCAGTTGGTGGTGCAGGAAGCGGCGGAAATGATCTGGTCGTCCTTGGTGAGGGCCTTTTCGTTTACGGAGTAAACGATGGTCTTGAGGTCATTGCCAGCCGGAGCCGAGATGACAACCTTCTTCGCGCCTGCCTGAATGTGAGCCATCGACTTCTCCTTAGAGGTGTAGAAGCCGGTGCACTCGAGAACGACGTCGACGTCGAGCTTGCCCCACGGGCAGTCAGCCGCGTTCTTCTCAGCGTAGATCTTGATCTCCTTGCCGTCGACTATGATCGAATCCTCAGTAGCCGAGACGGTGTGCTTCTCCTCGCCGATTCTGCCGAGGAACGAGCCCTGAGCGGTGTCGTACTTGAGAAGGTGAGCGAGCATAGCGGGGCTGGTGAGGTCGTTGATTGCGACTACTTCGTAGCCCTCAGCGTCGAACATCTGACGGAAAGCCAGACGACCGATACGGCCAAAGCCGTTGATAGCAACTTTTACCATGATAATATCCTCCAGAATATTATTTTGAGATTATGCTGACGGACAGCGTTGTTAAATCTTTAACGCATGATTCCGCCCATCTGTAAATATTTTACCGCATTTTCGCTCCGAATACAAGGGGTTTCCTGAAAAATTATAAATTTTGTTACATTGCATTCAATTATCTCTCCGGACGGCCGGGAAGATGTTCAGACGCTTCACGAGTGATTTTACATATTCTTTACCTTTATGAGTTATTTTGACGAAAACTATTGACAAAACCGGTATTTTATAGTATAATATCTGAAGTTGATTTCCAGGAGTTGATAAAAATGGACGGACGCTGTGAATACAAGTTCCTCCTCGACAAAAACACCGCCGAAGCCCTCCGCGAAAGAGTCGCCGGACGCCTTGAGCCCGACGCATACAGCGGCGGACTGCCCTATACGATCTCGAGCCTCTACTTCGACAGCCCGGAGCGCAAGCTCTACTATCAGACCCACGACCGTTCGCCCTGCCGCTATAAGCTCCGCCTGCGGGTCTACGGCGAGGCTAACGACTCGGAGTCGGTGTCCTTCTTCGAGATAAAATCAAAGCTCGAGGGACTCTCGGTCAAGCGCAGACTGAAGCTCCCGCTCGCCGTCAACGAGCGGCTCTGGCGCGATCGGACGCTCCCGGGCGGGCTCTCACCGTCCGACCTGAGCCTTTCGCGCAATATCCTCTTCCTTCTGGACTCGGAAAGGCTCGCACCCGCGTCGGTCGTGAGCTACGACCGGCTAGCCTACTGCGGGTACGGCGAGTCTGACCTCCGCGTGACCTTCGACTCGGGACTCAGAATCCGCGTAAGCGACCCCGATCTCCGGCACGGCTCTTACGGGACGCCGGTGATGGGCGATGAATGCGTCCTCGAGGTCAAGAGCTATACCTCCGTCCCGCTCTGGCTGACCCGGCTTTTGGGCGAGTCCGGACTTCGCAACATATCCTACTCGAAATACGGAAAAACAATTTTTGACACAGTCAAGGAGAAACAATATGTCTGACACAATCACCGCCGTGACCGAGAGCGTCGCCGCAGTAAGCACCCCCGCGGTAACCGCCGACATCCTTATGACCGCCCTTATAAGCGTCGGGCTCGGCATCCTCATCACGCTTTTCTACGGGTTCATGAACCGCAAAAAGGGCTTCTCGGTCGAGTTCGCCGTGACGATAATCGCCGCCTGCTCGGTCATCGGACTGATAATCGCCGTCATCGGAACGAATATCGCCAGCGCCTTCAGCCTTGCCGGAATCATGTCGATAGTCCGCTTCCGCTCCTCTCAGCAGAAGGCCTCGGATATAGCGTTCCTGTTCGTCGCGATGGCGACCGGACTCACCGTCGGACTCGGACTCGTGCTCCCGGCGCTCGCGTTCGTGGTGGCGGTCGGTCTGCTTCTGAACCTCTACGCGCTCGCCGCCGGAAGGGTCAGACCCGAGACGAGACTTTTAAAGATCTGCGTCCCCGAGTCGATGAGCTTTGCCGGGCAGTTCGACGACATCCTGAAGGCGAACACGCTTACATATGACCTGAAGCGCGTCAGGCTGATAAGCTCCGGAAGCGTCATGGAGCTCTCCTACACGATCACGATGAAGAGCCTTGCCGGAATCGACAAGTTCCTCTCCGACATCCGCGAAAAGAACAACAATTACAGCGTCGTGCTGATGTACGACGCCGACGACGAACAATGAAGAAGATTTTAGCGGCGATCCTGTTCCTGCTCGCCGCGGTCCTTATGGGCTGCGGTGAGACCTCCGGAGCACGACCGCTTATCGCGTTTTCAGACGCGCCGGGCATCTACCAGACCCGCTTCAAGCTGAAGCTCGATATCTCCGACGAGGTCGCCGAGGTGCGCTACACGACCGACTCGACGATACCGACCGCCGATTCGCCGCTCTACACCGACGAGGGCATCGACATCACCTACCGCGGCGGAGGGGCTTCCGACCCGTCGAGCGTCAATATAATCCGCTGTCTGGCGTTCGATTCCGACGGAAACCAGATAGGCGGAGTGCTGACCGGGACTTACTTCTTAACCGACCTGCCAGAGGTCAGGTACTCGACGATGATAGTCTCGATCGTCTGCGAGCCGGACGATCTCTACGGCTACGAGCGCGGAATTCTCGTGCCCGGAAAGATACGCGACGAGTTTCTCAAAAACAAGCCGTCGACCTGGACGAACGACTCCTTGCAGGACGCGAACTTCTTCCGGAGCGGACGCGAGTGGGAGCGTCCGGCGCATATCGAGTTCTACTCGAAGACCGGCGAGCCGATTCTGTCGCAGAACGGCGGTGTCCGCGTCTCGGGCGGCTGGAATCGCAACAACACCTACAAGTCGCTGCGCATCTTCGCGCGCTATGAGTACGACGACTCGAACGTCTTCTCGTTTGACGCCTATCCGGGGCTGAAGAGCGTCACCGGAGTTCCGGTGAACAGCTTCAAGTCGCTCATCCTGCGCACCGGAAGCAACAACTTCTGGAACACCGTCATTCAGACGCAGTTTTTAATGCGGCTCGGCGGCGACCTCGGAATCGACACGATGGAATACCGTCCGGTCTGCCTCTATGTCAACGGAAAATATTACGGCTACATGGCGCTCTTCGAGGACTATTCCACGACTTATTTCGAGACGAATTACAATATCCCCTCCGAGAACGTCACCTGCATAAACGGCGCGGCCAATGTCGACGGTCGCCCCCGCGCGTGGCAGCTCGACACCGGGCTCGAGAGCGAGCTCAGGGAGTTCAGGCGGGTTCTGAACTTCATCGCCTCGGGCGACATGACCCAGAAGAAGTACTACGACATCGCGTCAAAGCTCATCGATTTCGACAACTTCATAAGGTACATGTGCTTTGAGGGCTACATCGCCAACAGCGACTGGCCGCAGAACAACGTCAGGCTCTGGCGCTACAGCGGAGGACTCGGAAACGAGAACTACGACGACCGCGGCTATAATCCCGACGCCGAGGGCTACGGCTTCGACGGCAGGTGGAGATTCCTCTTAAAGGACCTTGACCTCGCGGCGGGCTACGGCGATAACGCAAAGACGAGTGTGTTCAGCCGCCTCAACAGCGACGACGGCGGACTGCGGCTCAACGCGATGTTCCGGAGTCTCTTCCAGAACCCCGATTTCAAGCGGCGGGTCTACCTCTTCCTCTGCGACCTGATGAGCGACACGATGACGGTTGAGAACGTCATGTCAAAGCTCGGCGAGGTCGAGGCGAGCGCGCTTCTCGAGATGCGCTATTACACGAAATCGACCGGGGCGGGCGGCGGAAACAACGAGAAATGGCACGAGAACCTGCTGACCCCGGCGAGATTCTTCTACAGCCGCTATTCAATCGTCGAAGAGGAGCTCGAGAAGAAATACGGCTCGGAGTTCGGAAGATTAAAATTAAAGACCGAGGGCGAGGGCGAAGTGAAAATAAGCACGCTGACCGTCTCGGGTGAGCGTGAACTGCGCTATCTTTCCGGGCTTGAGGTTCCGGTTGAGGCGATTCCCGCGAAGGGCTGGCGGCTCGCCTCGCTGAAATACGACTCGAAGGAGATAAGCGATTCCTTCTATATGCGCGGCGGCGACCGGACGCTGACCGCGGTGTTCGAGCCCGACCCCGACTATACCGAGCCGGTTTTCGGATTTGTCATCAATGAGATAAAATACGAGTCGCCGAGGAGCGACACCTCGCCGGATATGGTCGAGCTCTTCAACGCCGGAGACAAGGCAATCTATACAAAGGGCTGGAGGCTCGTCAGAGAGCGCACAGAGGGCGATAAGACGCGCACCAAGGAAAGTATACTCCCGGCGTACTCAATCGCTCCAGGGGCTTATATGAGCCTCACAGCGGCAAGGGAAAACGCAGTCATTGAGTTCGGTCTGAGCGCGGGCGATAAGCTCAGCCTGCTTGACCGGATGGGAAATGTCGTCGACTCGCTCACCCTGCCTCCCTGCGGGAACTACTCGATACTCGCCCGTGACGGCGGAGAGTGGTATTTCGAGCCGTACTCCACCTTCGGCGCGGAGAACTCAAAGGCGTCGGGCTACGTGCTCGCCGACCTCATAGACGACCGCGCCAGAGGGACGTTCATCCACAAGGGAAAGTTCGCCGACCTTGCCGAAATCACCGACTACGGGCTTGTCTCGACCGAGAAGCAGATAAAGGACAACTTCGGCGCGGAGAAGTTCGAGAAGAACAAGTCGAAGTTCCTGAGACTCAGAAACGGCTACGACCTTGAGAGCGTCGCCGACGTGCTCGGCTACCGGCTCTGGAGGATTGAGTCGCTCGGCTCTTATGTGCTGTACAAGAAGTAGCGCCTGACAACCCGAGGGAGTGCTGAGTGTTCAGAGAAGCCGCGGACTCTGCGCCACAGCTGTGGTTTGACTTCTTCACGCTTAAATAAAATAAAAAGGACAAGCGCATTGTCACAGCACGGGTGACAAAGTGGTGGTTCTTAACCACTTTGTTACCCCTGTGACACCGACTCTGACCGGGACAAAAAAGTGACAGTGACAATTTCCTATATATAGCGGCTTTGTCCCGATTTTTGTCACGATTTTCCGGAAGAAATCAGAGTGCCTGCTTTGCTCAGGTGAACAG
>CAKSOR010000168.1 GCA_934477985.1 uncultured Eubacteriales bacterium | reverse complement strand
CCTGCGAATTTTTGTTTAGTCTGACGAAAAATTCGCTGGCGCATCTGCGCACTTAGAATTATGCGGTATTGCCTTAATTTAAAGAACTTAAGGCAGGTCTTCCGGTACTTTTCGCTCTCGAAATCTGCGTCGCCATCCGGAAGGATCTTCCGTCCGGAGTTCCTTATCGCCCGGTAGCCCTCGATGTTCGCGTCGATCACCCGGTTCAGGTAATTGGTGTCGCCCTTCAGCTTTCTGAGGTCGCCGTCGGTGTGGTAGCACGCGAAAGCCGCCGGGATGACAAACGCCGCGTGACAGAGCAGATAATCCTCCATGTCCGGCTCGTATTTCACTTTATAGCCGGCTCCGTCGAATATCTCCCGGATGAACGATTCGTTCGCTCTCTCGCCGCACTGACCTATCGTGATCTTTCTGAGGTCAACTGACACGACGCGGTCAGGCTCGCGGTGACCCGCGGAGAGCGCGAAGGCGAACATCACGTTCTTACCGGGCAGAAGCGACTCACAGTACTTCGTTTTCACGTTGTTTCCGACGAAAACGATATTCTCCGAGCTGTTCGCTTTCAGTGTCTCAATTATCGGATCGAGCTGCGTATAGCGCGCCACTACAAATATAACGTCATATCTGTCGTCCGGCAAGAGTTCGGTCACGACCGGAACGCGGCTCGTCGAAGTCCCGAAGGACAGAGCGTTCTTTATCCGAAGTCCGTTTTTCTTTATCTCGTCCGCCCATTTTCCTCTGGCGAGCAGCGTGACATCCTTTTTCGCGCGGAAGAGATCGTTCGCCAAATTGCAGCCGAGCACTCCCGCTCCGAATACAAGTATCCTCATAAAATCCTCCTCATTATCCAATCCTGCTTCACGCGACGCCTTCCATCGCGATGCTCTTGACGAGCCGCGCCCACTCTCGCGGACGACAGGCGAGCAGCTCCTCGTGTTGAAGATTCTGCGCATGAATGACCGGGTGCGCGAAGTGCCGTTCATAGCGCGCGGTATTTTCCGCCCATCTTCAATGCGTAGAAGATATGCACCTCAGTGCCCGGAACGTCGATCCTGTCGGGCAGCGGCGTCACAAGATCGGAGCAAAACTGGTTCTCGCAGCTTCTTTTCGTGACATACGGGCGCGCCCCGCCGAACATTCTCATGAACGCCCCGGCGTATTCGGGCATCTCAGCCATGCGCTTGTCAAGGCGCTTCTGAAGAAACCTCGCGCCGAATTTTCCGTCGCGCACAAGCGGATAGAAGAGCGGCATCGCGAGCTTCGTCATCAGCTTCGCCGGAAGCGCCGACGACTGGTCAAGGTCGGAGCTCCCGAGTATCGCGTAGTCGATATGCACCCGCTGTCTCGAAACAAGCAGACCGACAAACGATCCGCCGAGCGAGCATCCGTAAGCCGCGCGGATATGCCCATCGAAGTTTTCGATGAGGTAGTCCTCGATCTTCGCCGTCTCCTCAAGCATCGTCGGGAACTCGGTTTCCTCGGTCTCGTCAAAGCCGTCATAGCTCACGCAGAGGACATGCAGGTCGGTCCCAAGCAGCGGAATGACGTTTTCGAAATTGCTCTTCCAATGGCAGAAAGTGCCGGGGAGCAGGAGTATCACCGGAGCTCCGGCTCTGCCGGACGAATAGATTTTCATCTGACCTCCGCCCCGCTTCCGTAGCACCTTCCGAGGAAGCCCTTCTTCGTGTTCTCCTCGGTGTCGTCCGACTCGTCGTAGGCGTCATAAGGCGCGGTCGGGTCGTTGACCTTTCTGCTGAACGGCGAGCAGAGCTTGTCCTTGTGTCTGAACGCGAATTCGAAATCGTCTGTCCAGCCGGTGTGTCCGGTGATGAAGAGCAGCTTCACACCGAGCTTTTTCAGCTTTGACTCGAGAATTCCGAGCGACCTCACCGCGAGCTTGTTGTCCTCGGCGAGCGCCGAGATGAAGCTGTAGCCGCCGTCCGCGCCGAACCAGAGCGTGTCACCGGTGAAGAGATATTTGTCGTCGATAAGATAGACCATGTGCCCCCAGGTGTGCCCGGGAACAAGGAAGCAGTGGATCTTTATATCGCCTATCCGCAGCGTCTCCCCGTCCTTCACGAGCCGCTTCTTGTTGTTTATCGTGACCCGCGGCAGCTTGTAGAGGTGGTAAATGACCCTGCGGCGGGTCTTTCCGGTCAGATAATTGTCCTCGATCTCGCCGATACAGAGCTTCGCCTTTTTGAAAAGCCCGGGGCTGTCAGCCTCGACCGCGCCGACGTGGTCGGTGTCCTGGTGAGTTATCAGAATGTCATTCACGCTCTTCGGGTCGATCCCGAGCCAGCCCATCTTCTCCTCGAGCCGGTCGTAGTTGTAGCCCGCGTCGATCATTATCGTCGTATCGCCCTTTTTGTAGAAGAAGATATTCGCGACCCACTCGCGCACGCAGGCGACGTTTTCGTCTATCCATCCGGTGTTCAGCGGCTTGAAAATCTGCTTGCCGCGGTACATCCTGCTCATTTCCTTTTTCTGGAACTCGGTAGCTTTCCTTGACATTTTCCCTTCCTCACTCTCTGAGAAAACGCTGATTTAAGGTTGTTTTCACGTGAAAACTCCATTAATTCAGCTAATTCCTGAATTATTTCCGCGCGGTCACGCGTATCCAGCCGCGCTCGTTCTTTTCGGTCTTTATCCCGCTGAATCCGACCGACTCAAGCGCCGCCCGGAGCGCTTTTTCATCGTATACACGCATTCCGCCGATTATCCTCGTCCACTTCTCACCCTTCGGCGCGCCGCAACACTCATTGCAGATGAAGAACGTCCCGTCCGGCTTCAGCACGCGGAAGACCTCGCCGAAGCACTTCTCGAGATCCTGCCAGAAGTAGACCGTCTCGAACGCCGTGACAATATCGAACCGCGCGTTTTCAAAAGGAAGCTCCGAAACGCTCGCTTCAATTATCTCGCAGCGTCCGGCGTCAATCGCCGCTTTATTCAGGCTCTCAGACTTTCCGACGCTGACGTCCGAGTAGTCGACGCCTATGACATTCGCGTCGGGATGCTCTTTAAGCAGCTTGGCGATGTTCGCGCCGCCGCCGCAGCCACAGTCGAGTATCCGCGCGCCGTCAGGGATTCCGAGCGCTCCGAGCCCCCAGTCGGCGAGCGCCGCGTGACCGCTGTTCATCAGCGAGACCATGACCTTCCCGCCAAGCCCGGTCGGCTTGCGGGTGTTATCGAAGAAACCCATTCACATTTCCCTCCTCAGCATGATTATCCGGTTCGATATATTGCGGACAGGCGCGATCTTTCCGAGCAGCCTGTAGATCGGCGCGAAGACC
This sequence comes from uncultured Eubacteriales bacterium, assembly GCA_934477985.1. Taxonomy (GTDB): domain Bacteria; phylum Bacillota; class Clostridia; order Oscillospirales; family CAG-272; genus Flemingiibacterium. Next base: position 2,977 of record CAKSOR010000168.1, on the reverse strand, counting down.
GCCATTCCCTCGACGAGACTGTGCTCACCGACGAACTCAAAGCCGGGAAGCATCGCCGCGAGAGTCTTACCGTCCTTCACGCCCCAGTTGAACTCAGCTCCGCTGCCCTCGATCGACTTCTCCTTAAAGTGCTTCACGACGGTCGGGTTCATGACCTCGCAAAACGTCAGAGCGTCGTCAAAGCGTTTCGCGATCACCCCGAATATCCGCTTCACATCGCTCCCGTCGAGGTACATCGTCAGCCCCTCGATGATGACGAGCGCGGGAACTCCGGTCTCCTTTATCAACCCGCCCCAGTCGTCGGTCGCCGACATCGCGATCAGCGACTCGTTTCCGGACGCCGGAAGCAGCTTCTCGCGCACCGCGATTGTCTCGGGCAGGTCGAGCTCGTACCAGTGCGAGTAGCCGCTCATCCGGTCAAAGCGGGTGTCGAGCCCGCAGGCGATATTCACGACGACCGCGCCGGGGTGAGCCTTCAGATACTCGCTGACCAGCCGGTCGAGGACTATCGTCCGCGCGATAACGCCGCTTCGCATCGCGGCGTCCTTTTTCGCGAGCGTGAAATCGTAGTCGAGTTTATCGACGAGCTCAACGGCTTTTTCGTCCTTTATCGCGCCGCGCGTCTTCGTCTCGAGCGCGCGGGCAAAAAGCGTTTGCAGCATAGTCCCGGGAACTCCCGGAAGTGTGATTTTCTCACTCATTTCGATCCCTCCGTCGGAAATTTATTCGTGAAAACCGCGTTCGCTGACATCCGGATGAACAGCGGCGCCCGAACCCTGCCCCGGCATGAAATCAGGCGACGCGGGCTCATATCAGAAGCGCCGCACGCTAAAGACAGCCGCGCCGCGTCCGGCATATGCTTTGTCTGTGAGCGCCAGCCAGTTAGTTAACGCTAACCGCCATCCGGTCTAAAAGCCGCGCCAAGGCGGCTTCAGATATTTCTCACATTAAAATTATACCACAGGCGGGGGCAAATGTCAACCCCCGCGGGAGTGAAAAATCGACGAAAATACGCGGTGAATCGCGGGATTTTTTCGCGCTTTTTCAGTCGGTCACGCCTTTAGCTGGCGCGTCATGGTCCGGATGGCGTTATCGGACGACGGTCTGCCATCGAAACGGAGAATTCATGAATTGTCTCCTTTCGCGGCGCGCTTCACCTCCTCGGCGCGTTTTCTGAATATTATCGGAAAGCTCGTGAATATCACGGTCGCGGTTATCAGCCCGGCGGTGAGATCGGCGATGCCCTCCGACATGTAGACGCCCTTGAAGCCGAGCGCGTTCGTGAGTATGAAGCAGAGCGGGATGAGGATAACGACCTTGCGTGTCACAGCGAGTATAAGCGCCGATTTTGCCTGCCCGAGCGCGACGTTCACGTTCTGCAAGGTCATCTGCACAAAGAACATTATCGAGCCCATAAGAAAGAGCGGGCAATAGCTCCTGACGATTCCGGTCACCGCCTCGTTCGCCGAGAAGAGCCGCGCGTAGATCGTCGGATTCGTCATCGAAAGCGTCCAGATCGACACGCAGAAACAGAACGCGATGATCGTCACGTATCTGATGCCCTTTTTCAGCCGCTCCTCGTCGCCCTTGCCGTAGTTGTAGCTGACAAACGGCTGGACGCCGTTTCCGAGTCCGTTCAGCGGAAGCGAGATCAGCTGCAACGCGCTGAGCATGACGGTCAGCGCCGCCGTGTAATCGCGGTCTCCGCCGGTCGAGCGGTTGAGGTTGATGTTGAAGACGACCTGTATCGCGCACTCGGTTATCGTCATGACAAACGGCGTGAAGCCGAGCGAGACTATATTCATTATCCGTGACGCCGAAAGTCTGGTCAGGCTGAAATGGAACAGGCTCGCCTTCGTGAAGAAGAATCCGATCACGCATCCGAACGAGCAGAACTGCGAGATGACCGTCGCGAGACTCGAGCCCGCGACTCCCATTCCGAGCGCGAAGATGAATATCGGGTCGAGGATTATGTTCATGACCGCTCCGAGCAGCACCGAGCCCATCGCGACGAGAGAATAGCCCTGCGTCAGTATGAAGGGATTAAGTCCGTGCGCCATCATCGTGAAAAGCGTGCCGCAGGCGTAAATCTTCAGGTAGGACACGGCGTATTCAAGCGCGCTGGGCGGACAGCCGAACGCGATGATTATCTGCCTTGCGAAGATGAACGCCCCCGCCGCGATCACGACTCCAATCATCGTCAGAAGCAGGAAAGCCGTATTGAAGATGTGGTTTGCCTCTTCCCTGTTGCCCTCGCCCATCTTTATTCCGGCTCTGGGCGCGCCGCCGAGCCCGATGAGGTCGGCGAAAGCCTGCATTATAAGAGTTATCGGCAGGACGATTCCGAGCGCCGCGAGCGCGTCCATGCCGACGTCGGCGATCTTCGCGACATACATGCGGTCGACGATGTTGTAGAGAAAGGTGATCAGCTGCGCGAAGACAGCCGGAATCGAGAGCTTCACGATCAGCGGGAAGATCTTTCCGTGATCGAGCTGTTCGGTTATATTCTGCTTTGTTCTTGTCTTTTCCATTTTCCGAGTTCTCCGTGTGTGGTTATCATATAATTATATCATATCCGCGCAGGGAAATTGTTAGGTGATTGTAAACCGGCGGTAAACTCGAACCAAAAAAGCGTCCGCGCGGCGAACGCTTTTTGTCTGTCTGACCTACTTTCTCAGCAGCTTCATGACCAGCTTGTTGAGCGAGTCATCATCCATGAAGGGCGCGAGAATCTTTATATTCGCGAGCCCGTTCTTCGCGAGTTCCTTCTCAGCGAGTTTGCCGATAACGTCCTCATCCATGAACGGCAAAAGACAGCTGATGGCGCTTACACCGCTCTTCTCAAGCTCTTTTCCGGCAATCTCAGCGACGCAATCATCTGACATGAACGGCAGAAAGGCACTGATTGCACTCGCACCCTTTTCCTCGCAGATCTCCTTCGCGCAGCCGTCAACGACATTCTCGGCAAGGAACGGCA
>CAKSOR010000167.1 GCA_934477985.1 uncultured Eubacteriales bacterium | reverse complement strand
GGCTGCGGAAGCGCGGGCTTTACGGCGGCGGTTCAGGCGGGCAGACTCGGTAAAAAAGTCCTCCTCGTCGAAAAATACGGCATGCCCGGCGGCATCATGACAGTCGGTGGCAACAACGACGTCGCGCAGTTTTATGCGCACAATAAACAAATAATCTCCGGAATTGGCTGGGAATTCGTCAAATCGCTCGAAAAAGAGGGCGGCGCGCACATTCCCGATATGCAAAAAACCGGAGTTCCGCACTGGTATTACGGCGTTCATGTAAACATTCCGCTCGCGGCGGCGATGATGGATGAGATGCTGCTCGACGCCGGGGTCGACATCTGCTACGAACAGGTCGTCTGCGCGGCAAATGTCGAGCCGGATGGTGACAAAAATCGAATCAAGAGTGTTCTGATCACGTCGAAGTCCCGACTCGTCGAAATTTTCGCTGACACGTTCATCGATTGCACCGGCGATGGCGATCTTTCGGTCTTCGCGGGCGCGGATTTCGAGTGTGGCGAGCCCGACGAAAAAGGACTTTCGTTGCAGCCCGGAACTGTTCGCGCGTACCTTACCGGCGAAATTTCAGATGATACAGCCAAATCTGTTGACATTTCGCTAAATAATTCTATCAATAACGGAGAACTTTTGGCGCCTGACACGAAGCGGATCGGCATCAAACAGCTCTTGAATTCACGCTACAACAACATCAACCACATCTCGCGATTCAACGGCGCGGACAGCCACGAGAAAACTCTCGCCGACATTGAGGGGCGTCAATGCGTGAAGCGCCTCTTCCTCGCGCTGAAAAAAGCCGGTTTAGAGCCTGACATCGAGACGATTGCGCCCGAGACCGCGATGCGCGAGACAAGACGTATTGTCTGCGACATGAAAATTACAGTCGATGACTACGTTTCGGCGGCGCGTTACCCCGACCAGATCTGCAATTCCTTCTACCCGATCGACCTTCACCGCGACGGAATGGGCGGAATTCAGCAGGTTTTTCTGACTGACGGACAGGTTCCGGCGATTCCGCTGTCGGCGATGATTGTCGGCAAATTGACGAATCTTTTCGTCGCGGGACGTTGCGCGTGGGGTGATCGGCTGGCAAACTCCGCCTACCGTGTCAAAGCGTCGTGCATGGCGATGGGTCAGGCGTGCGGAGCCGCGGCGGCACTGGCTGTTGACGAAAATTCAGGTCGTGCGCGCGGACTCGACCTCGAAAAACTGCGCAAAACGCTCGCTGATAACGGCGCGATTTTACCTCAATAAAGTTTTTCGTGTACAATCTGTACAAAGTAGCAATTTGCACAAAAGAAAGGAATAGTAACATGAAACGACAAATTTCACGCGTCCTCCTGCTCGCAATGCTGCTGTCGCTCGCGTCGTGCGGCGACAATGTTCAGCCGAGCGAAACCACAAGCACGTCCGATCAGCCCGGGACAACAAGTGAAACCGCCGCTGAATCCGAGAAATTCGAGGTTCCTGAGCTCAACAACGACGGAAAAACCTTCACGATCCTCGCCTGCAACGAGGATGTCAGGTATACATATATAGAAGATGTCGAGCAGACCGGCGACGCGATGGACGACGCGATTTACACGCGCAACCGTAAGACCGAGGAGCACCTCGGAATCACCATCGAGATCGCCGAGGTCCCAAAAACCGACCGGATCGACACCTACACGCCGGTTTCGAAGGACGCGATGAGCGGCGACGCGCAGTACGATCTCGTCTCCCCGCACATCCTCAAGTCGATTTCGCAGCTTGTGACCGAGGATTTAGTAACCGATTTGTCACAGCTTGATTACGTTGACTTCACAAAATCGTGGTGGAATGGTGATTTTGCCGAAACTCTGAACCTCAACGGCAAGCTATTCTTCGCCTCGGGCGACCTGATTGTCCCGAACGCGCGCGTGATTGTCTTCAATAAAAAGATGATGGACGAATACAAGCTGCCCGACATCTACGAAGTCATCAATTCCGGCGCGTGGACGCTCGACAAACTCGGCGAATATACCAAAAACGCGGTGCGCGACGCCGACGGAAATGGTGTTATGGACGAAAATGACCTCTACGCGTTCTCCGATCTATCGAACACCGGACTCGCGACCTCGTTCGTTCACGGTTCAAACCAGCTGTTCGTCACGAAGGGCAGCAGCGGCTTCGACATTCAGCTCGGAACCGAGAAGATGTACAATATCACCGAAAAACTTTACAATTATATATACAAAGACGGCAATCTGAAGATCACGAACGTCGAATTCGGCAACGGAAAGGTGCTTTTCGGAACGCAGGTGCTGCTGAAACTCCAGATTCTCCGCGATTACGACACCGATTTCGGCATAATTCCCTTCCCTAAATACGACGAATCGCAGGAAAAATACCATTCGTCGGTCTGGAACGGGCTGGTCTGCGTGCCGAAAACCGCGAAGGATCAGTCGCTTTGCGGCGCTGTGCTCGAGACGATGGCGTATTATTCGCAGTCGACGCTGATGCCGGCGTACTACAACAAGCTGCTCGACTCGAAATTTGTGCGAGATGACGAATCTATCGTGATGCTCGACCTGATTTTCGACGGACTTGTCTACGATATCGGGCTCTGCTTCGACAATTTCATCGGCTGCTACGCGGCGCCCGGCGAACTGCTCAAGACCGGTTCGTACGATCTCGCCTCGTACTACGCGTCGAAAAAGGCTACGTTTGAGGCACATTACGAAGAACTTTACGAAGCTGTAAAATAATCGTAACAATATTAAAATAAATATAAAACCATCGAGCAAAAACCCGATGGTTTTTATCTTCATTCAGTCGTTTTTCACTATTACTTCTTACCGGCATTGTGGCGCTTAAGCCGTCACAATGCTTGCCGCGTCCTGGAGCTTCAGGTACTCGACCGCCTCGTCGCGCATCTTGTACTTGAGGATCTTTCCGGCTGCGTTCATCGGGAAAGAATTTACAAATCGTACATATCTCGGCGTCTTGTGCTTAGCCATGTGCGTCCGGCAGAACTCCTTGATCTCGTCCTCAGTCGCCGTTTCGCCCTCGTTGAGGACGACGCACGCCATAATTTCCTCGCCGTACTGCTTGTCGGGCACGCCGATGACCTGAACGTCCTTGATTTTCGGGTTTGTGTAGAGGAAATCCTCGATTTCCTTCGGGTAAATGTTCTCGCCGCCGCGGATAATCATGTCCTTGATGCGTCCGGTTATCTTGAAGTAACCGTTGTCGAGCTTGCGCGCCAGGTCGCCGGAGTGCAGCCAGCCCTCGGAATCGATCGCGTTAGCCGTCGCTTCGGGCATTTTGTAGTAGCCGCGCATGATGTTGTAGCCGCGCGCGCAGAACTCGCCGTCTACATTTGTCGGTACTTCCTCGCCCGTCTCGGGGTCGACGATCTTGCACTCGACGCCGTAGATCGCCGAACCGACCGTGTTGACACGCAATTCGAGCGAATCGGTCGTCTTCGACATCGTCGTCGCCGGCGAAGCCTCGGTCTGTCCGTAAGTGATACAAATTTCGGGCATATGCATCTTCTCGACAACTTCTTCCATGACCTTTATCGGGCAGGGCGAACCCGCCATAATGCCGGTTCTCATGTTTGAAAAGTCGGTCTTTGTAAAATTTTCGTGACCAAGCATCGCGATAAACATCGTCGGGACGCCGTGGAAACAGGTTATTTTCTCTTTGTTAATACAATCCAGTCCGAGTCTTGGTGAAAATGCCGGAATCGGCGACATCGTGACGCCGTGCGTGACCGACGCAGTCATCGCGAGCACCATGCCGAAGCAGTGGAACATCGGCACCTGAATCATCATGCGGTCCTCGGTCGACAGATCCATGCAGTCGCCGATCGCCTTGCCGTTGTTGACGACGTTGTAGTGGGTCAGCATGACGCCCTTCGGGAAGCCGGTCGTGCCCGACGTGTACTGCATGTTGCATACGTCGTCCTTGCGTACAGCCTTCGCCATCGCCTCAACGACCGACAGCGGAATGCGCTTGCCGAGCTCGTTCGCCTCGTCCCAGGTGAAGCATCCGGGCTGCTTCGAATCGACCGTGATGACGTTCCGAAGCATTGGGAGACGCGCGGAATTCAGCTGACCGGGCTTCGAAGTCTTCAGTTCGGGACATATTTCGTTGATGATTTCGACATAATTTGAGTCCTTGCAGGCGTCAATCATGACGAGCGTATGTGTATCTGACTGAGAAAGCAGGTACTGAGCCTCGTGAATTTTGTATGCTGTGTTGACAGTGACGAGGACGGCGCCGACCTTGACAGTCGCCCAGAAAGTGATGTACCATGCCGGGACATTTGTCGCCCAGATCGCGACATGATCGCCCTTCCCGACGCCCATCGAGATAAGCGCGCGCGCGAAGTTGTCGACGTCGTCGCGGAACTCCGCGTAAGTCCGGGTGTAATCGAGCGTCGTGTACCTGAACGCGTACTGGTCGGGGAACTCATCGCAGATGCGGTCGAGCAGCGCGCCGAACGTGCAGTCGATCAGGTGTTCCTTCGGCCAGATGTACTTTCCGACGCCGCGCGCGCTGGTCTGAAGCGGCAGTTTGACGTCGTCGCGGTGCTGGCGCATGTACGCGGCGAACTGCGGGAACACAATTCCGCAGTCCTCGATGTCGGGTGCCCAGCGCTTGACCCACTCGAGCGAAATGTACCCCTCGTAGCCGATCGTGCTGAGCGCGGCGAGCATTTCGGGGATCGGCATGTCGCCGTAGCCCATCATCTTGTACTTGATCGTCTCGGTTCCGTCGGCGTTGTGCAAAATGACGGAATCCTTGACGTGCACGTAGCGGATGTAGGAGCCGAGATTAGCGACCGTCTCCTCGGGTTTCTCGTGCGCGAAGCGGTAGGGATGGTGCATGTCCCAGAGCGCCGCGACCTGCGGAAGATTGACATTATCAAGTAACTTTCTTAATCTTTTCGTATCAGAATAGACACCATTTGTCTCGATAAGCAGCGTAACGCCAGAATTTTTAGCGGCAGCGGCGACTTCTTTTATAGCATTTGCCATGTAAGCATCGTCGATCTCACCGGCAGGAGCGGGCTCAAGATCGGCAAGAACTCGGATAAAAGGTGTGCTTAGCTTCTTCGCAAGCTCGATGTACTCGCAAAGCTCCGCCTTGGTCGCGTCTAATTTGTCCGCGAATTTAAGGCAGCAGCCCGAGGTGAGACACGGAATTTCAAGTCCGAGTCGATCGAGCGTGGCGACGGTTCTGTCGATTTGGCTGTCGGTGAACGGGTGCGCGTGGAGCGCCGATATATCGCTGCCGAGTCCGCGGACCTCGATTCCGTCAAAACCGAAGTCCTTGGCGACAGAGTAAATATCCTGCCACGAGAAATCGGGGCAGCCCAGTGTCGAAAATGCTGTTTTCATGGGTAATTCTGTCCTTTCTTTTGAGGTAATTATTATTATACCACAATTTTCGAGAAAAATCAATAGGCAAGTTCACATTTTTACATACCTGCGCGGTGGGATTTTTCGGAATTTTGCCAAGCTGACTGATGTAACTTTTTCTCGCCGGCAAAATATTTCGCGCAAAAAACGAAATATACGCAAAGAAAATCGCAATATTTTTGTTGACATTTTCCGCGCGGCATGATATAATAATGATAGAAAAATTTTTTTGGAGGAATTGCACATGAAAAAACGCATTATCGCAGCACTTCTATTGATGTCGATTCTTGCCGCGGCGTCCTGCGGGGACAGCAAAACGCCCTCCCCGTCCGAAACCACCGCGTCAAATTCGACCGAGACCACCGCTCCGGCTGACGATCAGCCCAAACTCGACCTTCCGGAGGCTGACTACAATGGTAGAAAGTATACAATTCTGACGACGCAGCACGCGTCCTACGAGTACGACGCCGAAGAGGAGACCGGCGACATCGTCAACGACGCGGTTTTCCGCCGGAATCAGACGGTCGAGGATCAGCTCGGAATTAAATTCGACTTCGTGATTGAGCCCGGAATGTGGAACGAACGCGAAAATTTCAACGCGCTGGTCAAAAACAGCGTCATGGCGGCTGACAACGCCTACGATCTGGTCAACGGAGTCGTCGTAATCGTGCTCCCGCTGGCGTCGGACGGGCTGTTTATTGACGCAAATTTACTTGAGCATGTCAATCTGACGAATCCGTGGTGGGTTCAGGGCATGAACGACAGCCTCGCGATCGGCGGAAAGTTGTACGGCTTCATCGGCGACGCGTCGCTTTCGCTCTACAAAGACCTGTCCGTTTGTTACTTTAACAAAAAACTGCTCGATCAGTACAACCTCGAAAACCCCTACGAGC
>CAKSOR010000166.1 GCA_934477985.1 uncultured Eubacteriales bacterium | reverse complement strand
CTGGGGACTCTATTATTTCCTGCTCCTTATGGTCGAGAAGCTCTTCTTGCTCGACAAATTAAAGAAAGCGCCGAAGTTCGTCTCGCACATCTACACGCTCTTCTTCGTGGTCATCGGCTGGCTTCTGTTCGTCTTTGAGAATCTGAGCGCCGGAATGGTCTGGCTCGGAAACATGTTCGGCGTCGGCGCGACGGGATTTGCGGCACGGGCTGATGTCTGGCAGATTGTCCGCAACCTTCCGTTCCTTATTATACTCGCCCTCGCGTCGACTCCGCTTCCGAAGAAGCTCTACACGAAGTTCACCGGAAAGTCCGGCGCGGCGATGACGGCGGCTTCGGTCGGCGGAATCCTCGTACTGCTCCTCTGCATGGCGTACCTTGTCGACTCGAGCTTCAATCCCTTTCTTTACTTCAGATTCTGACCGGAGGCTGTGATGAAAAAATATAAAATCTGTGATATCGTGTCGACGGTGGGACTGCTCGCCGTCATATACGGCTTTTCGGTCGCGACGCTCGCGACGCCGGACAAGGAGTTCTCGCCCGACGAGAACCGCTATCTTCAGCTCAAGCCGAAGCTCACTCCCGAGACGCTTACAAGCGGAAAATTCACCTCGCAGATAGCTGACTATTTTGCCGATCAGATACCGCTGCGCGGGATTTTCGTCGAGACGAAGGCGGTGAGCGAGATGGCGCTTCTCAAGTCCGAGAACGACGATGTGCTCGCCGGAAAGGACGGCTATATAATCGCCGAGAGCTACTATCCCGACCTCGACGAGGAGCGCAAGAATATCAAGGCGCTGAATCGTTTCGCCGGCGCTCTGCCTGAGAACACAGAGTTCACGGTCGCGGTCGCCGGACGCGCGCAGGACGTGCTCTGGTCGAAGATGCCGTCGCTCTACCCGGCAGAGGATCAGACCGCGCGGGTGTTCGACTACCTCGACGAGAACCTTGACGTGAAGCGCACCGACATTCTGACTCCGCTCCGGGAGAAAGCCGACGCGGGCGAATATGTCTACTACCGCACCGACCATCACTGGACAACGCTCGGCGCTTATTACGCCTACTGCGGGATAATGAACGAGTGGGGACTCGAGCCCTATCCGCTTGAGCATTTCACGCGCGAGACCGTGAGCGAGGAGTTCTACGGCACGACCTGGTCGAAGGCAGGAATGCGCTGGACAAAGCCGGACACAATGGAGTTCTTCCGCTTTGACGACGACGAGGACTACACGACCTCGATAGACGGCGGCGAATCCTTCGCGGGCTTCTATGACCGCTCCTATCTCGAAAAGAAGGACAAGTACTCCTCATTCATCGGCGGAAACAACGCGCGCGTCACGATAACGAACGGCGGGAAGGGTCGCGAAAAGCTCGTTATGATCAAGGACAGCTTCGGACACTCGTTAGCCCCGTTCCTTGCCGCGCACTTCGACCTTGAGATACTCGACCTTCGGTATTTCAAGACTCCGGCGATTGATTTCGTAAAGGAATCCGGCGCTTCGCGTGTTCTCTTCATCTATAATATGGACAGTCTCGTGACCTCGAACTCGGCGGCGATGCTCAATCTGGGAATCAAATAAAATGAAAAAAACTCTCCCGCTCTTCTTTTCGAACGCGATAGTCTATGGCTTGAACGCTCTCTATTACTGTTTCATCCAGATCTACATAAGCGGCTGTCACTCGGAGGAGGTCTCCGGAATCCTTCTCTCGATCGGACCGTTTGTCGCTATCTTCGCGCCGCTTTTCTGGGGGATGCTCGCCGACCGCGCGGGGTCGAAAAATCTCGTGCTGGCGGTCGCGATGCTCGGCTCGGCGGTCTGCTACTTTCTCATCGGAAGGGGACAGAGCTTCTGGTATCTCGCCGTGACGCTCTTTCTGACGATGCTTTTCATGGCGCCGTTCGGCGGGCTCATCGACACGGTGACGCTCGAGTACACGACCTCAAGCCGCGTGAAATACGGTCCGATACGCATCTGCGGGACGATCGCCTTCGGCGGACTTCCGATGATCCTGACTATCTTCACCGAGAAGAATATAAACCTGATCTTCCCGGTCTATGTCGTACTCGCGATAATCGGCGCTGTGTTCGTCATGCTCTCGCCGAAGGTCGAGGGACACGGAAGCGCCGAGCGTAAGCCCTCGATTCTGCCGCTTTTCAGGGACGCGAACCTCATGCTGATCTTCCTCTTTGTCGGCGTCTCGCAGTTCACCTGGGCTTACTATTTAAACTATTTCCCGGCGCATCTGACATCGCTCGGTTTTTCGCAGAGTGTCTGGGGGATAAACGTTTTCCTGACCGCGCTCGGCGAAGTGCCGTTCTTCCTGATGTTCAATAACCTCTTCGAGAAGCTCGGAATGCGCAGACTTCTCGGGCTCAGCCTGATACTCTGCACGGTAAGGTACGCGGGGCTCGCCTTCATCACGAACGCGCCGGTGCTGCTTGTCCTCGGCTTTGTGACCGGAGTCGCGACGACGGTATTCACCTATTGCGGCTCGTATTACATCACGAAGAGCATTCCGCCGGAATCCAAGGCGAGCGCAAACCAGCTGATGTACGCGCTCGGAAACGGAGTGCCGAAGGTGCTTGCCGGGGTGCTCGGCGGAAAGATGACTGCGGCTGTCGGCTGTGTTCCGTCACTCGTGATCTGCTCGGGGCTCTGCCTTATCGCGCTCGGAGTGTTTGCCTTCACAAGAAAGAGGTTTGAGAATGGAAATTAAGGCAGAAACCCCGCGGCTGAGGCTGCGGAAGCTCAAAGAAAGCGACCGCGACGATATTTTCGATATTGTCTCGGACGAGCAGACGACGCTTGACAACTGCGGACAGCACGCGTTCAGGGAAAAGAACGAAAGGTTCGATGAGCTGATGAAGGCATTTTGCGAGCAGGACCGGCTCGGTGTCGTACTGAAGGAGACCGGAAAGGTCATCGGCATGATAAGTCTCGCGGAGGATGAGCGTGCCGTCAAATGCTATGAGCTCGGCTTCGCGATAAACAAGGACTACCGCCGGAAGGGATATATGTATGAGGCGCTGAAGGCGCTTATCGACGGCTTATTCGCCGACACCGACACAGAGATGCTCTCGGCGTCGCACTTCCCGTATAATACCGCTTCGAAGAACCTTATAAAGAAGCTCGGATTCATATATGAAGGAATCGACCACAAGGCGATGGAGCACGACGAGCTCGGCGCGGTCGATCTCGTGTGCTACTATATTGAACGCTGATTTGATGTTGTTTTCACGCGAAAAAAACCATATATTCAAGCTTTTTTCGCGTGAAAACTCCAATTATTCAGCTTATCCATAGATAAAACGGAGGAATGAAAAATGCTTAACGATGGAAACGGAATGATGTTCATGCCGAACGAGGCTTGGAGAGTCGAGATAAAAAAGCGTACGCACATGCTCAACCAGAAGTACAACGCGCTGACCGACTATCAGGCTGACGAGAAGAAGGCGATGATGAAGGAGATACTCGGCGAGGTAGGCGAGAACGTCTCGTTCTCCGGACCGATAACCTTCCACTACGGAAAGCACACGAAGGTCGGAAACAACACCTTCGTCAACTTCAACTTCACCTGCCAGGACGACGGCGAGGTGACGATCGGCTCGCACTGCGATTTCGGTCCGAACGTGACGATAACGACCGCGATGCACCCGATGCTCGCCGGCGAGAGACTCGCGCTTAAATGCGCCGACGGCGAGAAGCGCAGACTCTGCTACGCGCTCCCGGTGCACATCGGCGACAACTGCTGGATCTGCGCGAACGTGACTATCCTTCCGGGCGTGACGATCGGCGACGGCTGCGTCATCGGCGCGGGAAGCGTCGTGACACGCTCGATCCCGGCGAACAGCTTCGCGGCTGGCAATCCCTGCCGTGTGATAAGGACGCTGGGCAAGGGCGACTCGATGGCGTACAAGCCGGAGATCCTCGGCGACTGCTCGGTGATTGAGGACTGAATCGACAGAAAGTGGTGCTTTCGCGGACGCGGCGGCGCCATTTTTCTTTCATCTGTGAAGCGCGCAAAAATACCCGGTTCGGAATATCCGAACCGGGCAGAACGACGCAGAACGCGTTTTTTTGTTTACTTACAGCGCTGCCTGAATCTCCTTCGGGTCGACCTCGCGGAGCTCGATGCCCTTTTTCACGGCGATAGCCGCCGCCGCTCCGGCAGCAGCTCCGATACCGACGCAGATCGGCATCACACGGTAGTTCGAGTGCGCGATGTGAGTGCCTGAGATGTTTCTGCCCGAAAGCAGCAGTCCGTCGACCTTCCCGGGGACAAGACAGCCGTAGGGAATCGTGTAGCCCTTGGGCTGCGACCACTTGTGCTGGACTCCGGTCTTGTCGAGTCCCGCTCCGGTCAGATTGTGCACGTCGAAGTTGAAGTGCGCGCCCTCAACGACCCAGTCGTCGAATCTCCGCGCGGTCAGGATGTCGTCCTCGTTCAGCGTGTATAGCCCCTTGAAGTGCCGTGTCTCGCGTATGCCCATAAGCGACGCCGCGCTGATTATATAGCAGTTCTCAAAGCCCGGAACGAACTCGCGCAGATATTTGATTATCGCCGGCATCTGACCGCGGCAGACGATTTCGGCGCGGGTAAGATCCTCGGCGGAGGTTCCGTCGATCTCGGTGCAGTTGGTCATGTTGAGCGTGACTATGCCGGGAATCGGGGACTTGTAGGCGAGGAGATGTCCGGCGGGATAGGGGATATGCTCCTTTGCGAGCGCCTGGAGTTCACCCTTATCGGTCTGATAGGTCGACTCGAACGAACCGAGCAGCACGGCCCGGCTCATGTCGACTCCGGCGACCTTGAACATCAATGTGCAGGGCTGCATTTTTCCGTCAGACTCGCGCCCCTTGTAATATTCGACTCCGGCGAAAGCCGCGACGTCTCCGTCGCCCGTTCCGTCGACAAAAGCCTTCGCGCGGAAGACTCTGCGACCGGATTTGCTCTCGGTGATTACGCCCTTTATGCGGTTTTTGTCCATCTCGACGCCGCAGACGAAGGTGTAGAGCAGCACTTTTACGCCCGCGTCCTTGAGCATCTCAAGATAGATGTACTTGAGGTTTTCGGGGTTGATGCACGCCTGAATCTTTCCGCGGTCGACCTCGTTCATCTCAGCCATTCGGGTGAGAATTTCGGTGTAGAGCGGTGAGGAGACCGAGCCTGTGAAATGGCTCATCATTCCGCTTGTCGAGATTCCGCCGACCGAGTTCGCCCACTCGATGAGCAGAACCTTCATTCCCATCCTGCCGGCTTTGATAGCGGCTGAGACTCCGGCGGGACCCGAACCGGCGACAATCACGTCGTATTCACCCGCGACCTCGAGTTCGCGCGCGGGTTCGCTGTATGTATTCATAATATCTTCTCCATTTGGTTTATTCGGAAGCTCTCTTCCGGGATGAGGATATTATACAACATTTTTCCGGAGATGTAAATAGGCGGAGTGTATTTTTATTTGTCAAAAGTGAGACGGGGCATGTCACCCGATCATATCGAGCGTCTTCTGGATATTCTCCTCAACAATCGACTTGTTCGAGGCGATGGTCGACGCGACATCCGGATTCCCGGCGACTATCGCGGAGCGCACCTGATTCATAAGGTCGAGAGTCCAGCCGTAGGCGTTTCCGGCGTCGTAGACGAGCGAATTGTGGATTATCTTGAGCATTTCGATGGAGTCGTCATTTCGGAGCGACTTCTGCGAGACTCTTATGTTGTAGTAGTTCGGCAGAACGTCGCGCCAGCTGAGATAACAGAGCGCGTCGATAATGATTCCGGTGCTGGTCGGGTCGGAGTTGGTCACGGGGACGCACATCGTGTTGACGTCGTAGTTCATCCAGGCGTAATAGCCGATCTGCGACTCATTGAGCTTCGGGAGCGGGAGAATTCCGAAGTCGTCGTTCATCTCGCGGAAGATCGAGGAGCTCATTATTCCGCCGCCAAGGAAGAGCGCGCGCCCCGCCATGAATATCTTCTGATAGTTCTTGCCTTTCTCATTCGCCTCGAGATAATCGCCCTCGGTCTTGAAGAAGGACGCGAGCTTGTCGGCGGCTTCATAGAAGCGGTCGCTCTCAAGCGTGAGGTACGGGATTCCGTCCTTGTCGGTGCTGACTGGGCTTATTCCCGCGCCGGTCAGCATCGAGGTGCAGAGCCGCCAGAAGGACGCGCAGCCGTATGTCGCTTTTCCGGTCTCGCTGTAGATGAAGCTCTCGTCGCCGTTCAGGTTTGCCCCGAGCTTCAGGGTCTTGAGGAAGACGTCCATTGTCCACTTTCCGGCGCGGACGGTGTCGTAGGG
>CAKSOR010000165.1 GCA_934477985.1 uncultured Eubacteriales bacterium | reverse complement strand
GCGCGCGGGATTGAGAATATTCTGGCGCTCCGCGGCGACATTCCGAAGGATTTCGATTCATCGAAGCTCGAGTATCACTACGCATGCGAGCTCGCTTCCGAGATACGCGATTACGGCGGATTCTGCGTTGGCGGCGCGTGTTACCCTGAGTCGCATCCCGACAGTCTCAACTCCGCGTCAGACATCGAGGCGCTCCGTGTCAAGGTCGAATCCGGCTGCGAATTCCTGACGACGCAGATGTTTTTCGACAACAATATCCTCTACAACTTCCTCTGGCGGCTCAGAAAATCCGGGGTAGACGTGCCGGTCGTCGCCGGAATAATGCCGGTCACGAACGCGAAGTCGATAAGGCGAATCTGCTCGATTTCAGGCACGGCGCTTCCGCAGCGCTTCATCCGGATCGTCGAACGTTACGGCGACAGCCCAGCCGCGATGCTTCAGGCGGGAATTGCCTATGCGACCGAGCAGATCATTGATCTGTACGCGAACGGCATCAACGCGGTACATATCTACTCGATGAACCGTCCGGAGGTCGCGAGAAAGATTCAAGAGAATGTAAAGGATATAATCGCGTAAAAAAAGCCCGGTCTCAAAAAATGAGACTGGGTGATTTTTGTTTGAATCAGACTACCGCGAAGAACTTGATGAGGAAGAGAATTGAGATGACATATGTGAGTATGCTTACTTCCTTAGCTTTTCCGGTGAAGACCTTGATGATCGTGTAGGAGATCAGACCAAGACCGATAGCGTGTCCGATCGAGCTCGAAATCGGCATTGCGATGAGCATGATAGCGACCGGAACCATCTGATCAATGTCGTCGAAGTTGACGTTCTTGAGTCCCTGGAGCATCAGGATACCGACGTAAATGAGCGCAGAAGAAGTAGCTGCCGCGGGAATTATAGCCGCGATCGGGGCGATGAACATGCAAGCGAGGAAGAGAATACCGGTGGTCAGAGCGGTAAGACCGGTGCGTCCGCCAGCCTCGACGCCGGAAGCCGACTCAACGAAGGTGGTTACGGTAGAAGTTCCGGTGACAGAACCGGCGACAGTACCGATAGCGTCAGAGAGAAGCGCTTCCTTCATGTTGGGCATGTTGCCGTCCTTGTCGACCATGCCGGCACGGGAAGCTGTTCCGACAAGAGTTCCGATGGTGTCGAACATGTCGATCATGCAGAAGGTGATGATGAGAGTGATGAAGGTGAACCAGCCGATGTTAAGGATTCCCGAGAAATTAAACTTGAATAATGTGGTGTCGATCATATCCTTGAAAGGAGGGACGAAGGAAGCACCAGCGAGATTTGCGAAGGGGTTCACTCCGAGGAAGATTGCCTCGCCAGCCCAGTAAACGACCGACGCGACGAGCATTCCGAGAAGAACAGCCGCGCGAACCTTATGCTTTGCGAGGATGACAGTGACGAAAAGTCCGATGAACATGGTCGCGACGGTGAGAACCATCGTCTTGTATCCGGCGTCACCCATGTTGTTCTTGATGACAGAGGGAGTGAGAGCGCCGAAGAAGTCGCGCATTACATAGAAGGGAGAAGTGAATCCGTTGCCCTCAGCGTAGATACCGACATTCGAACCAAATCCGATGTTGAGGAGCATAAGTCCGATAGCGGGCGCGATTCCATAGCGGACGCCGACCGGGATAGCGTCGACGATCTTTTCACGGATCTTGAAGACCGAGAGAATGAGGAAGACGATGCCTTCGATGAGGATGATCACGAGAGCCGACTGGAATGACTCAACGTAGGTCATGCCGGTCATAGCCACAAGGTTGGATACGACAATCGCGAAGAAGCTGTTAAGTCCCATACCGGGCGCCATCGCGAATGGCTTGTTGGCGAGGAATGCCATGCAGACAGTACCGATCGCGGAAGCAATGCAGGTCGCCAGGAAAACGCCGTTCCAGAGCGGTGTGCCGGTAGCGAAACCGGTGAGAAGGTTCGGATTGAGCGCGATGATGTACGCCATCGTCATGAAGGTCGTAAGACCAGCCATGATCTCAGTGCGGACGGTCGTACCGTTCTCCTTGAGCTTGAAGAATTTTTCCATGTTAGGAAACTCCTTTCAAAAAATAAAAAATTGGAATGAAAAAAATGGGAAAGACATTACCTACATATTATAGCACACCTTTAC
Source organism: uncultured Eubacteriales bacterium (assembly GCA_934477985.1). Classification (GTDB taxonomy): domain Bacteria; phylum Bacillota; class Clostridia; order Oscillospirales; family CAG-272; genus Flemingiibacterium. The sequence goes on along the minus strand of CAKSOR010000165.1, from coordinate 4,178 downwards.
AGAAAATGCAAGGGGTTTCGACAAAAAAATACATAAAAAATTTACCTAAATTTTCAAAAAAGACTTTTCTTTTTTTCTCGGATGTGCTATAATAGTATTTGTTGATTATTTTTTTAGCAGGAGTTACCGCAATGAAAGAATTTTACACTATAGACGTGGCTGGCGTGAAGCGCGATCTTCCGCTCTGCCGCCTGACGGACGATCTCTACATCGGCGCTTTCGTTATCTTCGGCGACGTCGAGATGACTGAGGTATCGGCGAAGGCTCTCCTTGAAAAAGCGCCTGATTTCGATATCATGGTCACAGCAGAGTCGAAGGGCATTCCGCTCGCTCACGAGATGGCGCGCCAGTCGGGCAAGAACACATACATACTCGCCCGCAAAGCCCCCAAGCTCTACATGAAGAACGTCATCAAGACCGAGGTCAAGTCGATCACCACCGCGAAGGTGCAGACCCTCTACATCGACCAGTCCGATGTCGACAAGATGCGCGGAAAGCGTGTCCTCATCGTCGACGACGTGATCTCGACCGGTGAGTCGCTGCACGCGCTCGAGGCGCTTGTCGAGCAGTCCGGCGGCGAGATAGTCGGACGCATGGCGATCCTCGCTGAGGGCGACGCTATTGATCGTCCTGACATCACATATGTTCAGAAGCTCCCGCTCTTCGACAAGAACGGCGACCCGCTCCACTGAGCTCACCCAGCAAACTTTCCGCCGGGCAAAACGGTCCGGCGGAATTTTTTTGCCGACCGATAATTAGGCTTCTAACCATTAGAAAAATAATTATTTTTATCGCGTTAATGAACTGTTGCATTTTTTGTAAAAGTGTGGTATAATAAATTCATCTTGGCTGAAAGGGGTTGATCTTTAATTGACAGCCGTTCTCAATAAACTTTTTTCGGGCAAAAAACGTGAGCTCGACATGACGCAGGGGAGCATTTCCTCGAACCTGCTGAAATTCGCTCTGCCGCTGCTTGTGGGAAATCTTTTCCAGCAGTTATATAATATGGTAGACACCTGGGTCATCGGACAGACCGGCGAGACCGGAGCCTACGCCGCGGTCGGAAGCGTCGGACCGATAATCAATATACTTATCGGATTCTTCTCGGGACTTGCGACCGGCGCGGGAGTCATAATCTCGCAGCGCTTCGGGGCTAAGGACCGCGACGGCGTCCGGAAAGCCGTTCATACCTCGATGGTCATGACGCTCGTCATGGGCGTCGCCTTCACGATAATCGGCGTTATATGCGCGCCGTTCATGCTCAAGCTGATGCTCCGCGACACGACGGCGAGCGACATCTATCCGTTCGCGAAATCCTACCTGACGATCTATTTCTCGGGCGTCATCGGACTGATGCTCTACAACATGGGAGCGGGAATCCTACGCGCGGTCGGCGACTCCCAGCGCCCGCTGCTTTTCCTCATCGTCTCGGCGTTGACAAACACTGTGCTCGATCTCGTCTTCGTCATGGTCTTCAATTGGGGCGCGGCTGGCGTCGCGTGGGCGACGATAATCGCGCAGTGGCTCTCGGCGCTGCTCACGATGATCGTGCTGATAAAGAGCGATTCCTGGGTGAAGCTCAATGTCCGCGAGCTGAGATGCGACATGGACATGCTGAAGCGCATCATCTCGATAGGCATTCCCTCGGCGCTCCAGATGGCGCTGACAGCCTTCGCGAACGTCTTCGTGCAGTCATACATAGGCAGCGTGAACGGCGATCAGGCGACCAATCTCGGCGGCTGGACAACTTATTCGAAGATCGACATGTTCATCTTCCTGCCGGTGCAGTCGCTCTCTATGGCGGCGACCACCTTTGTCGGTCAGAATCTCGGAAGCGGCGACGTGAAGCGCGCGAAGAAGGGCACGCACCTCGCCTGGCTGATGTCAACCCTGACCAGCCTCATGATCATTATCGGCGTTGAGATCTTCGCAAAACAGCTCTCGGCGGTCTTCAATCCCGATCCCGGCGTCGTCGCGGCGGCTGAGGAGCTTCTGCGGCTCTTCTCGCCATTCTACCTCTTCTGCTCGGTCAATCAGATCTTCTCGGCGGCTCTCAGAGGGGCGGGCAATTCGCGAGCGCCGATGATAATCATGCTCTCGGCTTTCATCGGGGTAAGACAGATATATCTGTACGTTGTTTCTACATTTGTATCTAACGAACTCATCCCGGTCGGATTCGGTTATCCGGTCGGATGGATGGTCTGCGCGCTTGTTATGTTCACATATTATCGCTGCTTTGATTTTGAAAAGGCACATGTCGCCCAGAAGTTCGTCATAAGCGACAAAAACGTGTCGAAAAAAGTCGAAACGGTCCCGGAAAGCGACGAATAATCACAAAATATGTAATTTCCCTTGACATTTCGGGAAAAGCGTGGTATAATATTATATGTCAGATGGAACAGCGAGTTCCGCTGACCTTAAAATTGCAACCGTTTCGGCGGTCTTCCAACCCCCTTTGGCAGCATCTGTGAAAGCAGGTGCTGCTTTTTTGTGCGGATATTCCAAAAGGTCTTGACAAATCGCCCGGAATGCGGTATAATGTGGGTAACGAATTACTTTCCGGAGGATAAATTCATGGAAAAAATCAAAACAGCTCTCATTGGCTGCGGCAGACGCGGACATCTCCACGCCTCGGCGGTCACTCGCGACGGCAGATTCGACCTCTGCGCGGTCTGCGACATCGACGCCGGCGCAATGGAAAAGCTCGCGTCGGAATACTGCCCCGACGCGGCGCGCTACGACGACTACAACAAGATGCTCGCCGAGGTCAAGCCCGATCTCGTTATCCAGGCGCTCTGGCCGGAGCACAGACTGACTGTCTACAAAGCCTGCGTCGCGAACGGCGTGAAGCAGATGGTCAGCGAGAAACCGATGGCACCGGACTTCGCCGACGCGCTTGAGATAAAGAAGCTTGCGTCCGAGTCGGACTGCCGGCTGTCCTTCACGCACCAGCGCAGATTCTCGGTCGGAAACCGCCGCGTCCGCGAGCTGCTCGCCGCCGGGGCAATCGGCGAGGTCAAGCGAATCGACCTCTACGCCTTCCGACACCTGCTTGACTGCGGAACTCACACGCTCGATCAGGTCTGGAGCTACATAGGCGACGTTCCGGTCGAGTGGGCGATGGGCTCGGTCGACCTTACTGAGCAGGTAAAATGGTTCAATGTGCCGGGCGAGGGCAGCTTCGCCGGGACGATCAAGTACAAGAACGGGCTGCTCGGCTCGATTTTCCTCGGAGTCGACGGAGTCCGCCCTGACCTCAGCGGCGTGACGCTATGGGGCTCGCAGGGCTACATGGAGCTCGATTGGGAGGGCAAACTCTACTCGCACGCCTCGGCGACGATGCAGGTTGAGCTCGACGAGTTCGCGAAGATGACTCCGGGCGAGGCATGCGGCGACAACATCTTCAGGATGTGGCAGCACCTCGGCGACTGCTGGTATTCCGGCGCGGTCGACGAGCTGAACTGGCTGCACGCCTTCAACGCGGTCGAGGTGATCTTCGCGCTCTATCAGTCGGCGCTGACAAACAAGCGCGTCACGCTTCCGCTGACCGGAGTGACCGGAAACCCGCTCCTCTCAATGCTTTGACACAAAGCCCGCCGGAGATCCCGACGGGCTTTATTGTATTCATCGGGCGGACAATATCACATATGTGCATAAACCCGTCACTATAGTAGTTGAAATTGTGAAGAAAATCGTGTATAATATTTTACAGGGAGGACACAAATATGGAATTGTACCGTCTGGAGCAATTCGAGCCGGGCTTCAATATAGACAGTGCGATGGTGCTTGAACAGCACTCCTACATCTTCAAAAATGAGATCGCCCTCCATTATCATGATTTCTATGAAATCACACTTGTGGAGGATGGCAGCTCAATACACTGCATAAACGACAAGCTGATCCCGATCGGTCGCGGTCAGCTCACGTTCATCCGTCCCGCTGACTGTCACTGCTACATGAGCTACAGGTCGGAGAGCTACACGATGTTCAATATCCGCATGTCGGAGCGCGATTACTTCGCGATCCGGGATTTCCTGAAAGGGCAGACCGCCGCGCTTGAAGAACCGTTGATGCCGGTCAGCGTCAGGGTCTCAGAGCAGACGCTCGCGCTGCTTGCCGCGAAAATGCGCGCTCTGAATGAGATGCCCGCGTCGCCAAAGCGCGGCGCTATGGTGAGG
>CAKSOR010000164.1 GCA_934477985.1 uncultured Eubacteriales bacterium | reverse complement strand
CCGACCGGCTGCTGCTGCGGCGGATGAAAACGTCCGACGCGAAGGATATGTTTGAGTACTCAAGAATGCCGGAGGTGACACAATATCTTTTGTGGCAGCCGCACACTGAAATCTCACAGACTATCGAATATCTCGAGTATCTCCAGACGCGCTACCGTGTCGGAGACTTCTACGACTGGGGCGTCGTGCTGAAAGAGACCGGAAAATTCATCGGCACGTGCGGATTCACGGCGCTTGATTTCACAAACAACTCGGCGGAGGTCGGATATGTGCTGAGCCGGGACTACTGGGGGCACGGATTCGCTCCCGAGGCGCTGACGCGCGTGCTCCGCTTCGGCTTCATGGATCTGAACATTCACCGCGTCGAGGCAAGATACATGACCCCGAACACCGCGAGCCTCCGCGTAATGGAAAAGTGCGGAATGACCTTTGAGGGCGTCAGGCGCTCCTCGCTCTACGTAAAGGGCGTCTACCGCGATATAGGCACCTGCTCGATACTCTCCGAGGAATATATAAGGAAGTTTTTATGAAGGATTCTAACATTATCTCGCTCATCGGAATGACCGGCTGCGGCAAGACAAGCGTCGGTCGGATGCTCGCGAAACGCCTTGACGCGAAATTCATCGACCTCGACGAGGAAATCATCGCCCGCCACGGCGTCATAAAGGACATCTTCGCCGAAAAGGGCGAGGCGGTTTTCCGCGAGCTCGAGCTCGAGACACTGCGAGAGGTCATCGAATCAAATCCCGAGGGGCTTGTCATCCTCTCGACCGGCGGCGGAGCTCCGACCTATGAGCCCTCCCGCGAACTGCTGCGCGCATCCACCTACGCGATCTGGCTCAGACGCGGAGCTGAAACGATACCCGCCGACAGCCCGATTCTCGCGCGTCCGCCGGTAAACGGCAGCATCGAGAACTACAAGAAGCTCCTCGGCGCGCGCTACCCGATTTACCGCCGCACCGCCGATCTCACCGTCTACAACGTCTACCCGCAGCGCACCGCCGCGACGCTCGCGCACAAGATAAAAAACAATCTGCATAAAAAATAAAGGAGAACGAACATGCTTAAAAAGATCCCGAAAATTCTCTCCCCCGAGCTCGTCAAGATCATGATGGAGATGGGACACGGCGACGAGATCGTGATTGCAGACGGCAACTTCCCGTCCGAGTCGAACGGTCAGCGCTGCGTCAGAGCCGACGGTCACGGCGCGCCTGAGATCGTCCGCGCAATTCTCGAGCTGATGCCGCTGGACACCTACGCCGACCCGGTTTTCATCATGGAGAAAGTCCCCGGCGACGAAACTCCCGTGCCGATCTGGGACACTTACAAGGAGATAGTCGCTCCGCACACAAAGACTCCGATCGGTTCAATCGAGCGCTTCGCGTTCTATGAGCGCGCGAAGAAGGCTTATTGCGTCGTCGCGACCGGTGAAACGGCTATTTACGCCAATATCATCCTCAAAAAAGGCGTCGTTGTCGACTGACGCCGTCATGGGCGCGGTTTCTCCCGCGCCTTTTGAACGCCCGAATTCAGCAAAAAGCGGTTCGCGGTCCGCGGACCGAAAGTCAGGAAAGGAAGAAAACATGAAGCTTCGCAACCTTATTGATTTCAACGACCTCTCGACCGAGGAATGGAACGAGATCTACGACCTCGCCGTCCGCATCAAGAAGAATCCCGCCGAGTTCGGCGACAGATGTCACGGAAAGATACTCGCGACACTCTTCTACGAGCCGAGCACCCGCACACAGATGTCCTTCCAGACCGCGATGATGCGCCTTGGCGGCAAGGTCATCGGCTTCTCCGACCCGAACTCGAGCTCGGTCTCAAAGGGCGAGACCCTGCGCGACACGGTGAAGATTGTCACGGCTTACTCGGACGTGCTCGTCATCCGCAACCCTGTCGAGGGCGCGGCGCTCGCGGCTTCGCTCTATTCGCGCGTCCCGGTTATCAACGCGGGCGACGGCGGACATCTCCACCCGACCCAGACGCTGACCGACCTTATGACGATCTCCGAGCTCAAGGGAAGACTCGAGGGGCTGACGATCGGACTCTGCGGCGACCTGCTTAACGGACGCACCGTGCACTCGCTGCTCCGCGCGATGGCGAGATTCAAGAACAACCGCTTCATCCTCATCTCGACTCCCGAGCTCAAGTGCCCGGAATACGTCACGTCGGCGCTCAGCGTCAACGGCAACAGTTTCGTCGAGGTCAGCACGCTTGAGGAGTGCATCGGCGAGCTGGACATACTCTACATGACGAGAATACAGCGCGAGCGCTTCGCCTCGAAGGAGGAATACACGCGCCAGTCGGGAATCTACCGCCTGACCGCCGACAAAATGAAGCTCGCGAAGCCCGACATGTACGTCCTGCACCCGCTGCCGAAGGTCGACGAGATCGACTATGAGGTCGACGACGATCTCCGTACACGCTATTTCGAGCAGGCTGAGAACGGAATGTATGTCCGCATGGCGCTTATCGCGCTGCTCTGCGAACACAAAAAGACCGGTCGCCCGCCGGTATATCCGCAGCCCCAGGGCGCGTACTGCCCGAACCCGCGCTGCATCTCGAACCATGAGAAGTATCTTCCGAAGCTCGTGAATGAAGGTCGCTGCGTCTATTGCGACCACGACTGCCAATGAAGCTGAAGCCCGCGGCGGCGCTTATCGCCCTAGCGCTGTCGCTTACGGCATGCACGGGCGAATCGGGTAGCCATGACTTCGACACGCTCCCCGGCGATTTAGAAATAACCGGAGCCGAGACGTCAACCGGATCGACGGCTGAGGACACCGAAACCAAGCCGGTCACCGGGACAACAGCTGATGTGACCGACGCTGAGACAACAGCCAAGAAAACCGAACCGGTCACCGAAGCCCAGACAACGGCTGAGACCCAGCCCGGATCCGAAACCAAGGCTGAAACGCAAATGACCAGGCTTCCCGAAAAGGTCGGCTCGGTCTTCCCCTCTCCGGACGGCAATTATTCGATTGTCTGCTTACCGGAGGATTACGACCCGAGCATGCACCTTGACCCGTTCATGCTCTCCCCCTGCAAGCTCGCGCTCGTCGACAGCGGCGGCAATGTTCTGGCAAGCTCGTCCTCCGGCTTCAACGACGACAACGGCTTCAAGGTCTTCTGGTCGGCAGACAGCCGTTTCGCGGCGGCTGAAAAAAGCTACCGGAACTATATAAACGATGTGTATTTCTCGGACGTCGTAAAACGTGAGTTTGTAAAGCTCCCGCAGGAAAAAGAGCTTGAAGAGCTGATCGGCAAGCCGCTTTCGTATATCTCGCCGGATGGAACGGCGCTTGATTACCTTTGGAGCTTCTTCGACTCCTGGAACGGCGATGTCATGCGCGTGAAAGTCTGTCTCGGCATGAACGCCGGTTACTGCGTCGACATCGGCTGGTACGACTACGACGCCGCGGAGCGGAAGATAACCGACCACGACCTCTTCATCCCGACAAATGACGAAGCGGTGAAGGAAAAGGTTGAGACTCTGCTCGACGGCATGGATACCGACAAATACGAGTCCGACCGCGCATGCGTCGACGCGCATCCGGACGAATACGCTGAACTGCTGGCTCTCGGCAGGGAGGCTGTTCCATACTTAAAGCAGATCGGAAATGACAGTCAGAAATACGGCAAAATCAAGGCTGGCGTCGCGGAGCTCGCATACAGCGAGATTGACCCCGGCGCGTTCACGAAAACTGTCTGCTCTCCCGACTGGAAGCTCGAAATCAAAGCGCACATAAGCAGCTTTTCGCTGTCAACGACCGGATCGCCAGTCTATGACCGGTTCGACATAGTCGACCGCGAGAGCGGCGAGGTCATCATGTCAGTCGACCGCGTCCTGGAGGACGTCAGCAGATACTGGTCGCCGGACGGACGCTTCATCGCGATCATCGGCAGCGGCTCGGGCGACGCGAGCGCCTTCTTCATCGACCTTGACGAAAAAAAGGCGACCGACACCATCACGACTTCCGAGATGGCTGAAGCGGTCAGGAAAGAGCTCGGAGAGGTCAACATGTGGCGGACATTCATTTCGTTCTCAGAGTGGCTCGGCGATGGAAAGGTCGGACTCGAATTCCGGTCGATTCCCGAGAAGGGCGCGGCAGACGGCTTCACGGTCAGAAAGGTTTTCGTCTTCGACCCGCAAAGCGGCGAGATAGTCTCGGACGAACCCGCGGTGAAGAGCCAATACTGACAAAAAAGCGACCCGCTTTCAATGGCGGATCGCTTCTTTTTTGTTTTTTACGGCATTTCCTCAGCCGCGGTGATGATCGTCTCGATCTTTGCGTCAAGCGAGGATTTCAGCGTCGTCAGCGTTGAGACAAGCGTCGTCGATTTCGGACGGAAGACATCCTTCATGAATGGGTTCGAGGTCTCGCCGGCGAGGACAACGACTCCGATGTCGAAGCTGATACCATCGAAGACGTAGTCGAGCATCTCGATAGACTCATCGTCGCGCGTCGTCTTGGTCTGCACGACAACCTCCTTGTAAGTCGGGACAATATGCTCCTGCGAATAGAAGCACATTGCCTCGAGCAGCATTCCTACGTTCGCCGCGCGCGAGAGATCGAAGCTGCGCGGAAGAGTGGCTATCTCTCCGATATTCGTGTAGGAATAGTACTTATCCTGGTTCTCGTCGCGCATCGGCGCGGGGAGAATTCCGAAATCGTCCTTCATCTCGCGCAGGTTCGTGACACCGTTGATGTGATAGTATCCGAAGAGCGAGCCACCGTTGTCGAATCCGAGCGTCGGCATGCTGTCCCAGACCTCGGTCACGTCGTCGTGCATGAAGACATCCGGCTCATTCGTCGCGAGGTCGAGCAGATGCTGGAGGAAGTTGATAGACGACTCGTTTCCGGCGAGCGCGAAATAGGGGTGATTCTGATCGTCCATCTCGAAGTACTTGACATTCGCGCCCGCCATCAGCATGTTGTAGTAACCGCGGAGCGAGCCGGTGACGCCCTTGCGGTCATCCATCGCCGTGATCTTCGTGTCGCCGTTAAGGTCGACGACGCCCTGCCTGGCGATTTCGTAGAACTTGTCGACCGTCCACTTCTTCTGGCGGACAAGCTCATAAGGGTCGTCCGGTATCATGAGATCACCGTAAATCTGCTTGTTGAAAAGCAGGCACGCCGCGCCCGACATGTAGGAGAGCGTGAAATTTCCGGCAGCCGCGATCTGTTTGTCGCCTATGCTGAAGATGCTCGTCGCGTTCGGATTCCAGTAATCCTTGGTGAAGTCGACATAACCGAGATTGTTCATGTCGGAGAGGTATTCGATGTTGCCGCAGACGTTGATTCCGTACTGCATGATGATATCGTAAGCGCCGTCGCCCGAGAGCACAGTCTCCTTGAAGATCGAAGCGACCTGCGGAACTCCGACGATGTTGAGCTTGCATTTGAACCGGTCCTCGATGTACATGTTTCGCTTGTAGATCGCGTCGTTGATGAGGTCGCCGTTCTCCTCATCGGCGGTGAGGTCGATCTTCGCCCAGGTGAGCCAGGTGTTGTCATGGTGCAGGATGTTGAACTCAAAGCCGTCCATGTCGGTATCTGGGAGTCCGTCGGTCTTCTGTGTCTCGGGAGCGGGAGTAGTATCGTTCCCCTCCGTAGTCGTGACCGGGTCAGCCGTTCCGCCGCCGCACGAGACAGACAGAAGGCTGAAGAGCGCTAAAAGCGCCGCTGTTACGCGTTTTTTCATTGTGTTCTTCCTTTCATAAATTTCTTTGTGAATATATTATAACATATTGACAAAAAAATTAAAATATAGTATAATACTAAATAGAGAAACTATTGTGCTTTTTTCGAAAGGAGTATACACATGAACATCTGCGCGAGACAGTTTACGGTGCTTGGCGCTATTACATATGTAAACGAAAACCGAGTCATCGACGATTACCGCGAGAAACCGCGGAAGATGCACAGCTTCTGCCTGATACAGACCGGCTACGGACGCTTCATCCAGGACGGAAAGGAGCTGATCGCCCACCCAGGCGACGTCGTCTTCAATCCGCTCGGCTCGAAATTTCTGATCGAGTGGTTCGGCGAGCCTGACAGCAGGATGATGACCCTGCACTTTCTCTTCCCGCCGATGGGAAATCCTTACAGGAAAAGCTATCCGCAGCAGATCGTCAAGGCAACGCCTGAGCTCGAGCGGGATTTCGCCTTCATCGTCGACAATTTCGCAAACGAGGAATCGTCGCTCAAGGTGCTCTCCAAGTTCTATGAGACGGTTGACACGCTCTTTGGGCTGCTCATACCGGACGAGCTGCCGGACGCCTCGCCCGAAATCCTCAGGGCGCGGCAGTTCATCGACGAAAACTGCTGTCGGAAGC
>CAKSOR010000163.1 GCA_934477985.1 uncultured Eubacteriales bacterium | reverse complement strand
CCCCCCCCCCCCCCCCCCCCCCCCCCCCCCCCCCCCCCCCCCCCCCCCCCCCCCCTCTGACAAGAAATGGAGATATATAATGATATTCAATGATTTTACGCAGACAATGATCCTCTCAGAGCTCGAGGACGCGGTCGGACGCGAGAACTGCTCCGAGAAGCCGGTCGACAAGATCACGCACTCGGTCGACTACTTCTGGCTTCCGAGAATGTGGTCGGACCGCGGCTACAACATGCCGCAGGCTGACGTCATCGTCTCGCCGAAGAACGCCGAAGAGGTCTCGAAGGTTCTTAAGATCGCGAACTACTACAAGCTGCCGGTCACCACGTGGGGCGGCGGCGGCGGAACGCAGGGCGGTGCTATTCCGGTCTGCGGCGGCATTCTGCTCGATACCAAGAGAATGAACGAGATATACGACATAAACGAGAAGGGCATGTACATCGAGTGCGGCACGGGCGCTATCTACAAGCACATCGAGTGGGCTGCAAATGAGCGCGGCTACGCGACGATGCACTATCCGTCCTCTCTGACCTGCTCGACGGTCGGCGGATTCCTTGCGCACCGCGGAATCGGCGTCGTCTCGACAAAGTACGGCAAGATAGACGATATGGCGCTCCAGATGGAGGTCGTTCTCCCGAACGGCGACATCATCCACACCTCGCCTGCTCCGAAGCACGCGGCAGGTCCTGACCTCAACCAGATCTTCATCGGCTCTGAGGGCACTCTCGGCGTCATCACTAAGGCTCAGATGAGAATCTACGAGCAGCCCGAGGAGAGACGCTTCCGCGGATTCCTCTTCCACAACATGACCGACGCTTTCAACGCCGGACGCGAGCTTCTTCAGAAGTTCAAGCCCTCCGTCATGCGTCTCTACGACGAAGCTGAGACCTCGACGCTCATCAAGAAGATCGTCGGCGTCGCAAAGCCCGGCGCGTTCATGAACGTCGCTATCGAGGGAGTCTCCGAGATCGTCGCGGTCGAGGAGAAGATCATGCTCGACACCTTCAACAAGTACGGCGCTGAGGATCTCGGCTCTGAGTACGGTGAGAAGTGGTGGAAAGAGAAGATCACCTTCTTCTATCCGGGCAACATGATGGATCTCCCGCAGATGTTCGGCACGATGGACTCTATCGCTCCCTACGACAAGATTGAGAAGATCTACTGGGCAATGAAGGAGGCTATCGAGACCAACTTCCCGATGGCACGCTTTATCGCGCACTTCTCGCACTGGTACGAGTGGGGCGCTATGATCTACGACCGCTTCATCGTCGACGACGTTCCGAAGGATCCGCACGAGGCGCTCCGTCTCCACAACGCTATCTGGAACTGCGGCGTCAGAACCGCTATCGCCAACGGCGGTGTCGTCAACGACCACCACGGTGTCGGCATAAAGCTCGGTCGCCTGATGAAGGAACAGTACGGTCCGGCAATGCAGGTATTCGAGGGACTCAAGCATTCGCTCGACCCGAACGGCATCATGAATCCGTTCAAGCTCGGACTTTAAGCGGAGGTAAATATAATGTTAATTTCACAGAAAAGCAAAGAAACCATCGACGCCTGCCGCTTCTGCTGGATGTGCCGTCACGTCTGCCCGATCGGAAACGCTACCGGTCAGGAGAGAAACACCGCCCGCGCCCGCGCTCTGACGCTCTCACTCGTCGAGAGAGGAGCGGTTGAGCTCACCGATGTCATCGACAATGTCTACGAGTGCGCGCTCTGCGGCGGCTGCACGAACAACTGCATGACCGGCTGGGATCCCGTTAAGTTCACTAAGGAAGTCAGACTCGAGGCTGTTCAGAACGGCGTCGCGCCTGAGTACATAAACAAGCTCGTCGACAACATACTCGAGACCGGAAACGCTTACGGAATGGAAAAAGTTCCGGACGAGATCGTAAATCTCGAGCTCTCGCTCCCGACTGTCGCGGAAACCCTGCTCTATGTCGGCACTGACGTGAGATATAAAGTTCCGTCCTACGCGGTCGACGCGGCTGCCGTGCTCACCAAGGCTGGCATCAACTTCACCGTGCTCAAGAACGAGCCCGACAGCGGCGCGGCGCTTGATTTCCTCGTCGGCGAGGCTGACGAGACCCGCAAGGCGGCTGAAAAGTGCGCTGAGGCTATCGGCAACTACAAGAAGGTCATCGTTCTCGACCCGGCTGACGCGAAGATCATGAAGCACGAGTACAAGGAATGGGGAATCGCTCCGGACACCGAGATTGTCACCTTCACCTCGCTCGTCTCGAAGCTCATCGAGGACGGCACGCTCAAGGTAAAGAAGTTAGCTGTTCCGGCTACCTATCAGGACAGCTTCGCGCTTGTCCGCGATCTCGACGAGGTCGAAGAGCCCCGCGTATTCATGAACGCCTGCACCGACCTTCATGAGATGCTCTTAAACCGCAAGGAGCTCATCTGGGGCGGCAACACGCTCATGGCTGAGTATCTCCCAGGCGTCATCTCGCTTGTCGCGAAGAACCGCTGGACAAACGCTTCGCACGTCGGCGCAAAGCTGCTTGTCGTAGCGAGCCCGTCCGAATACGCCGCTCTCGAGAAGGAAAAGCCCGAGGACATGGAAATCATGTCTGTTCCGGAGCTCATTCTCTCGGCTCTTTAATTGAATGTTCCGCGCCGGCAGGCAATTCTTGTCGGCGCGAGACCTGCTTATAGCGAAAAAATGCAATTATTTACCAGAAAGGGAAAAATATGTTAGTTTCATTCGATGAGATACTCTCGCTCGCCGATAAGGGCGGATTCGCAATTCCCGCGTTCAACGTCTACAACATGGAGACCGTTATGGGAATAATCGCCGGCGCTGAGGAGCTCCGCGCACCGGTCATTCTCCAGTTCTACTCGCGTCTCGCCGCTAACGAGGAGGGCTATTACCTCTCCCCGATCGTCATCGCGGCTGCAAAGAAGGCAACCGTTCCGGTCTGCTTCCACCTTGACCACGGCGCTGGCGACAAGGAAGTCATGCGCGCTATCCGCTACGGCGCGACCGGCATCATGATCGACGCGTCGACTCAGCCTCTCGAGGACAACATCGCTGTCACCAAGAAGATCGTCGAGCTCTGCTCCTACAACGGCATTCAGGTCGAGGGCGAGATCGGTCACGTCGGCTCGGCGGCTAACGAGGACAACCTGACCGCTTCGACTACTGTCGAGGAAGCAACGACCTTCGCGAAGGGCTCGGGAGTCCGCGCGCTCGCCGTCATGGTCGGAACGGCTCACGGACGCTACAAGAAAGCTCCGAAGCTCGACATTGACCGCATCGCCGAGATCCACGCGGCAAATCCCGAGGTTTCGCTCGTGCTCCACGGCGGATCGGGCGTTCCGGACGATCAGATTCAGGCGGCTGTCAAGGCGGGCATCAGAAAGATCAACTTCGGTACTGACGTCTGCTATTCATTCCTCGACAAAGTCTTCGAGACCTCTAGAAGCCTCATCGCTATCGACCTTTTCATGAAGGACGCTATAAAGAACGTCAAGGCTTTCGCGGAAGAGAAGATCAGACTCCTCGGCGCTGACGGTAAGGCTGAATAAGGTAGCTGACCATGAAAAAGATAACCGGAATCGGATCTAACGTGAACACTTCGCCAAACGATTTCTGGTTGCTTAAATAAAGGAACGAAACTGACGATTATGAAAAAGATAACTGGAATCGGAGCGAATGTGTTTGATACATTGATCATGCTCCCGGAGTATCCGACCGAGGATACCAAACTCAAGGCTGACGAGATAAAGTCGGTCGGCGGCGGACCTACCGCAACCGGTCTCGTCGCGGCGGCTAAGCTCGGCGCGGGACTCGGCGTGAAGGTCGATTTCATCGGCAGCGTCGCCGGAGACGACCGCGGCAAGTACCTGCTCGGCGACTTCGCCAAGTGGGGCGTCGGGACTTCGAACGTCACGGTCGAGCCGGACTGCGAATCCTTCTGCTCCTTCGTGATGCTCAGCGCGAAGGAAAAGACCCGCACCTGCGTCTTCCACCGCGGAAACAAACCACCGCTCGCCCTCAGCATGGCTCAGAAGGCGGCGATCGCCGACTCGGACATCCTGATGGTCGACGGAAACGAGCTCGACGCGGCAGTCGAGGGCGCGAAGACGATACGCGCCGCCGGAGGAAAGGTCTTATACGACGCCGGCGGACTCTATCAGGGAATCGAGAAGCTCCTGCCGCACGTCGACATCCTGATCCCGTCCGAGGAATACTCGCTCGGTCACACCGGCTGCGACAACGCCGACGACGCCGCGAAGAGGCTCTTCGAAACCTATCATCCCGAGGTCGTCGTTATCACTCAGGGTAAGCGCGGCGGACTCGTCTATGACGGAAAGCTCACACGCTACGGAATAATCGACACGCCGGTCGTCGACTCAAACGGCGCGGGAGACGTCTTCCACGGAGCTTTCGCGTTCGCTATGACACAGGGCTGGGACTACCGCAAGTGCGCGGTGTTCGCGTCCGCTACCTCGTCCTTAAAGTGCACAAGAGTCGGCGCGAGAGCCGCTGTGCCCACTTATAATGAAGTTATTAATATTTTAAAGGAGAACGGTTATGATGAATTTTAAGAAAACCTGGACCAAGAAGTACGGAAAATCCGAGATCTACAAGGCTGGCGAGTGCGCCTGCAAGAAGGTCGAGATGGACATGGTGAAGCTCGCTGACGGTCAGTCGAAGCTCTACCGCGAGGAGAACAAGGAGTACGCGCTTGTGATTCTCGGCGGAAAGTGCACCGTAAAGGGCGAGGATTTCTGCTTCGAGAACGCCGGAAAGCGCAAGGACGTCTTTGACGGACCGGCAACCTGCATTTACATTCCGAGAAACAAGCCCTTCACGATCACCGCTGTCGGCGAGGTCTCGATAGCTGTCTCGAAGTCCCCGGCTACGAAGGATTTCAAGCCCGCGATCATCAATCCCGAGGACGTCGTGATCAAGAATCTCGGCAAGCCCGGCTGGGAGCGCGAGGCTCACTTCATCCTCGACGACCGCACCGACGCCGAGATGCTCTACATCGGCGAGGCTTTCGTAAAGGGCGGTCAGTGGGCAAGCTATCCGCCTCACAAGCACGACGACGACAACATGCCGACCGAGGCTGAGACCGAGGAAATCTATTACTACGAGTTCAAGAAGCCGGAAGGCTTCGGAATCCAGCGCGTCTACACGATGGAAGGCGACGTTGACGAGGTCTATGTCGTGAAGTCCGGCGATTTCGTCGAGATTCCGCGCGGCTATCATCCCTTCCACGCTGCTCCCGGCTACGACAACTACTACCTCTGGATTATGGCAGGAAAGGATCGCGGATTCTTCATGACTACCGATGAAGAGCACGCATGGCTGAACAAATGACACTCGAAACTTTAAGAGCAAAGAACCCGGCACTCAGATTCTACAGCGTCAACGATAAGGAATTCGCGCGCTACGGCTGCGTTCTGAAGCAGGATTATTCCTCGATCGAGGAAGCCGCGAGAAAGCTGCCGATGCCTGAAGAGGGCTCGAAGTACGAGGCTTCGGTCGAGGCGTTCGAGAAGCTGCCGATCCGTGCGATGATAAAGGAAGAGCTCTTCGGCGAGCTTGAGGTTCAGCTCGGCAACTGCTGGGGCTATAACTCGTATCTGAACGCGCTTGAGTGGCACAAGAACTCCGAGATCAACATCGCCGCGACCGATCTCGTTCTGCTCCTCGCTAAATTAGACGATGTCGAGGACGGAAAGCTCGACGCGAAGAAGGTCGTCGCGTTCTTCGTCGCGAAGGGCGAGGCTATCGAGGTCTACGCCGACACGCTGCATTTCTGCCCGTGCCAGGTCGCGGACTCCGGCTTCAACTGCGTTGTCGTCCTCCCGAAGGACACTAACACAAATCTCGAGAACAAGCCCGCCGATCCGCTGCTCTTCAGAAAGAACAAGTGGATTTTCTGCCATGAGGACAACGAGGGACTCAAGGCAAAGGGCGTCGTTCCGGCGATTTTCGGCGAGAATTACAAGATAAATTACTGAGGAATAAGCTGAATAAATCGGGTCTTTGCGCTGAAAAGGCTTTGATTTGTGGAGTTTTCAGCGCAAAGACAACCTTATATCGCGTTTCATTGTACAAAAGCAAATACCAAGGGCACAGATACTCGCCTCTCCCGGTTTAATTAAAATCGCGGAAAAAGTTCCGGGGGGGGGCATCTTAAATAAATAAATTCATTTTTACGAGGTAAATTAAGATGAAAAAGAATATCACAGCGCTTACCCTGGCAATTTTACTCGCGCTCACCGGCGTGTCGTGCGGAAACAATGGAAATTCCGACGAGACCACGACCGGCGGCGACACCGGAACTACTTCCCCCGAGACCGAGAAGGACATTTATGACGATCTCC
>CAKSOR010000162.1 GCA_934477985.1 uncultured Eubacteriales bacterium | reverse complement strand
TCTTTGCTTGCTTTGCGGAAGGCGTTCGACTCCATTTCGCGCGCCGTGCGCTTCCCACGGCACTCATCCCGTAAACTACACAAAACCTATCGGTTTTGCTCCGTGCACTCTGATTGTGGGAGTTGTTAGCTTTTGGGCTTGCGGTAGGTGCTTGCTTGTTTTCTAAGGCTTTATTTGTTGCTGATTGCTTGCTTCGGCGGGCTTTTTTGTTTGCTTTATAATGTAAGTTTGTGTCTGGTGCACAAAAATATTTGCTTTCTCTTGTACAAAAACACCTGTATTCACATTTGTCAAGACCTGTTTTGCACTTTTTTCCGACTGAAATCGGGCTTGCGGTCTTGCTTTTTTTGTGCTATAATAGACTTATCCCGACATGAAGGAGTTTTATCATGCCTATACTTTATAATAATGATGAAAAGCTGTTCAGACTTGACGCCGGGGCGATGTCCTATGCCTTCGCGGTTGACTCCGGAACTCTGATGTCGCGCCACTTCGGCGTCCGGCTTGAGCGCTCCGATGATCTGCCCGACCGGAACTTTGTCGCCGTCAGGCGGCGCGTCGGTCCTCACGCCGGAGCGTTTATACCGCTGTTCTCGGAATATCCCGGCTGGAGCGCCGCTCTGCGCGGGACTGAGCCTGCGCTGAAGGTCAGCTTTGCCGACGGCACACGCGATTTACGGCTCAGTTACGTATCGCACAAGATCGACGGTGAGGAGCTGTGCGTGAAGCTTGCCGACCCGCTCGGGCCCGAGGTTGAGCTCATTTACCGGGTTTACGACGACTGCGGGCTCATCGAGCGGTTCGCTGTGATAACAAATTCAGGCAAACCGGACATTGAACTTGAGAAATTTGATTCGGCTGTACTGCACATGCCTTACCGCGACAACTATCGCCTGACCTCGCTCACCGGCAAGTGGAGCGAGGAGTACCGTATCACGCGCGAATTCCTTCGTGACGGGCAGACTGTTTTACAGACGCGGAACATCATGTCAGGACCTGACGCCGTGCCTTTCTTCGCGCTTGACGAGGGGGACGCCGACGAACGGCGGGGCGATGTCTGGTTCGGGACGCTTGAATGGAGCGGAACGCACAAAATCACGGTTGAGCGCGGAGTCTGCGGGGACGTTTTGGTGTCCGCCGGGGTGAACTCGTTCGACTGCCGTATCCGCCTGAAGCCGGGGGAGTCGTACACGACGCCGAAGCTTTTGTTTGGCTTCACTGAGGGCGGATTCGGCGGAATGAGCCGGATGATACACGCCTTCGAGCGGCGTCACGTGATGTCGGAAATCGAGGCGGAGCGGCTGATGCCGGTCGTCTGCAACGCCTACGGAACTTACTTCGGCAAGATAAACGAGGAGAAGATTCTGTCTTTGATCGAGCCCGCTCACGAGCTTGGGATCGAGGCGCTTATAATCGACGCCGGATGGGCTGGCGAGGGCGAGAACTACCAGAAGGGCATGGGCGACTGGAACGAGAATGTCGAGCGTTTTCCGCGGGGACTGCGCTTTATTTCGGACGAGCTTCACAGGCGCGGGATGATGTTTGGCTTATGGATGGAGCCCGAGTGCGTGCACCCCGAATCGGAGGTTTTCCGCGAGCATCCCGACTGGGTGTTCGGCTATCCGTCGCGCGGTGGCGCTGACCTTGAGGGCGTGCGGTATGTGCTGAATTTCGCGCTTGACGAGGTGCGCGACTACCTGACCGGGAAGATTCTTTCGCTTATCGAGAACTGCGGCGTCGACTACTTCAAGATCGACTTCAACCGCTATCTTTTCGAAGCGGGCAATCCGCGGACAGGGCGCGAGGTCTGGGCAAAATATGTCGAGAACCTTGGAAAGTGCTTCATGGAGGTGAAGTCACGCTATCCGGAGCTTTTATTCGAGAACTGCGCGGGCGGCGGAATGCGGACTGACCTTGCGATGCTGAGATTCGCCGGGAGGATAAACCGTTCGGACAACCAGGACCCGCTCGACATTCTGCGCATTCACGAGGGCTTCTCGTACTTCATGCTTCCAAAATTGGCGGGCGGCGGATGCCACATAAGCGATGTCTACACGGCTCACCACAACGGCAGAGTCACACCGATGAAGTATCAGGCGGAGATCGCGATGATGGGCTCGCTCGCGGTCGGAAAGAATCTCGCCGCGATGACCGACGCCGAGAGGGAAGAGCTGAAGGGCTGCATCGCGACCTACAAGAGGATAAGGCATATCGTGCACCTTGGCGACATCTACCGACTCGCGTCGGAGTATGACAAGACCTACGCGGCGTTTGAGTACCTCTATGGCGACGAGGGAGTGCTGTTCATGCTTGGCTCAAGTCAGCGGTTCATGATTCAGCCCGAGCCGGTGCGGCTTGACGGACTCGACCCGGATTCGCTCTATCGGGTTGATGGCTTCGGCGTGAAGAGCGGCAGGGCGCTGATGAAGCTCGGGCTGAAGGTGAGGCTCGAGGGCGATTTCGACAGCCGTGTGATAAGATTTGGAAAGGTAAAGGAGAACTGAAATGAAACGTAATCTGGCGATTTTACTCGCGCTTCTTATGCTCGCGTCGACCGCGTGCGGCGGCGAAAGTGAGCCGGTTGAGACAACCTCCGGCGCTGACGACACAACTACGTTTGAAGAATCCACGACCGCGCCCGACCTGATGGCTGACCTTCCGACCGGGAGCTACGACGGCTACGAGTTCAGGATACTCGGACCGTCCGCGGGAATCTATCTCTACACCGACGTGGTGGTTGAGGAGTCGAACGGCGAGCCGGTAAACGACGCGATTTACAAGCGCAACGCGCAGGTCGAGGAGGAGCTCGGGATAAAGTTAGTTTACACCGATGTGAACGTCAATGACATCACGAATACCTTCCGCACGGCGGTGCTCGCCGGGGACGATGATTTCGACGCGGCGTTCAACCAGTCACTCAAGATAGGCGCGGCTGCCGCTGACGGAGTTTACTACAACATAAAGGACATCGACAAGATAAACCTCTCGAAGCCCTGGTGGGACAGCACGACGGCGGAGCAGTACGAGCTTGACGGAAAGCTCTACTTAGTGCAGGGCGACCTGAACTATCAGTACCTCTACAACATGTGGTCAGTCTTCGCGAACCAGAAGCTGGTGACCGATCATAACCTCGAGAATCTCTACGACGTGGTGCTTGACGGACGCTGGACGCTTGACAAAATGTCAGAATACTGCCGGGCGGTGATGCAGGATCTGAACGGCGACGGACTTTACACGCTGACCGACGACATCTGCGGACTTTCGTCGAACTCCTCGAGTTACCTGGCGCTTCTGCACGGCGCCGGCGAGCAGCTTATCGCGAAGGAAGACAACGTTCCGGTCTTCAAGGGCGTGACCGACCGCTTCTCGGGCGTTTACGACAAGATACTCGCGATGGTGGGCGACGGCGGAGTCTTCACCGATTACGGCTCGATGAGCAACACTGAGCGCTTCGGACTCTTCGCGTCGGACAAGTTCCTCTTCTCGTTGATGATGGTCGGCTCGAGCGAGCACTTGCGCGAGATGCAGGCGGATTTCGCTGTTCTGCCGCTTCCGAAGTTCGATGAGGCGCAGGAGGAGTACATAAGCTACGTCGGACCGTCGGTCATGAATCTCTGCCTGCCGGTCAATCTGAAGGACGCCGACCGCACCGGAACGATCCTCGAGAACCTCTGCGCGCGCTCCTACGGCACAATCCGCGAGGCTTACTTTGAGACGACGCTTCAGTCAAAGTTCCTGCGCGACGAGCACTCGGTAAAGATGCTCGACCTCATCTACAATAATATAACAGCTGAACTTGGCTATGTCTACGGCTTCGCCGGCATCCAGACCACCTACATGAACGCGCTGAAATCCGGTAAGGGAATCACATCCGAGTTCGCTTCTGCTGAGTCGGCTGTCAAGACCGCTATCTCTGACATGCTCGATAAACTGAACTGAGCGTGACAATCAAATAATCCGCCCCGGTTTGAGGTATCCGCCCCCGAGCCGGGCTTTTGTGTTCGTTATGTGAAATTCTGAACTTTGCGTGAAAATTTATATAAACCTCTTGACAAATTATATAAACCGTGCTATAATATATGTGTACTCAGGAAGGAGTTGAGAAGATGAAGAAGACAATGTACAGCCTGACACTATCAGACGACGTTATGCGAGAGGTCGATATGATGGCTCACATGCGCGGCACCAACCGCTCGAGTCTCGTCAACCAGATCTTAGCCGAGTACGTCAAGGTCAGAACGCCTGAACAGCGCGTGAATGACATCTTCAACGAGATCGCGGGTCTCATGGCGGCTACACAGCTCGTGCCGCAGGTCACCGCGGGCGCTCCATCAATGGCGCTGCGCTCCTGTCTTGAGTTCAAGTACCGACCGACTGTCAGGTACGAGGTTGAGCTGTCTCAGCCGCGCGGCGGTGTGATCGGAAGTCTCTCGGTCGTCTACCGGACGCAGTCGGACGAGCTTTTATCGCGGCTCACCGGGTTCTTCGGAATCTGGACGGAAGTCGAGAAGCAGCTGCCGTTCGACGTGACATATTCGCTCGGCGACGGGCGGTTCACACGGTCGATCCGGTCGGACAGGGAACTGACGACAACTCAGCTCGCAAAGGTCATCTCGGACTACGTGCGGACGTTCGATAAGCTGCTTAAGGCTTATGTAGCCGGTACGGCAAGCCCTGAGACGATAGCGGGCGAGTACCAGGCGGCGCTTAAGGACCGCGGAATTCTTATTTAAAGCAAAACATTCTCTAATATAGCAAGCACCCGACCCAAGCTCCACTAAGCGAGCAAACTGACGCTTACAGCAAACCAAAAAGCAAACAAATCCCGCAAACAAACCATTAGCCAGCAACAGGCTAACAACTCCCACCAACAGAGTGCACGGAGCAACCCCAGAGGGGTTGTGTAGTTTACGGGATGATGTGCAAGGGAAGCGCACGGCGCGCGAGTCCAGTTGGAGCGCCTTCCACGGAGCTAACATAAACCAGACATGTTTAAAGCTTTAGCGGAGAGGGGGAAGGGGGGGAGGCGCCTTTCTCGAAAGGCACCTTCCCCCGACAAGCTAACAAACCCAAGGAGGTAACGATATATGAACGGAGAAAAATTCACTCAGAAGAGCATCGAGGTAATAAACGGTGCGCAGAATATCGCAAGGGAGCACAGCAATCAGACGCTGACGCCTGAACATCTTCTGGCGGCTCTGCTCGATCAGGAAGGGGGACTTGTCGGGACGCTTCTCTACAGACTCGGAGCTGATGTCGGCGCTATGCGCGGCGAGCTGAACAGCCTCATCGAAAAGCAGACTAAGGTCGACAACGTCACCGAACTCTATCCGTCAAGCGAGGTCTCGGCGGTGCTCAGATTCGCCGACAAGGTCGCGTCTCAGCTCAAGGACGAGTACATCTCGGTCGAACACATCATGCTCGGACTTCTCGCCGAGGGCGGTCGCCAGGTAAAGGAGCTTTTACAGAAGTACGGCGTCACCAAGCAGAAGTTCACCGACGAACTCGCTAAGGTCAAGACCTCGCCGGTCACGTCGGATAATCCCGAGGACACCTACGACGTTCTGAAGAAGTACGGCACTGATCTCGTTGAGCGCGCGCGTGAGCAGAAGCTTGACCCGGTCATCGGTCGTGACGAGGAGATTCGTAACGTCATCCGCATCCTCTCGCGTAAGTCGAAGAACAACCCGGTTCTGATCGGTGAGCCCGGCGTCGGTAAAACCGCTATCGCCGAGGGTCTCGCTCAGCGTATCGTCCGCGGCGATGTTCCCGAGGGACTCAAGGACAAGACTGTCTTCTCGCTCGACATGGGCGCGCTCATCGCGGGTGCGAAGTACCGCGGTGAGTTTGAGGAGCGCCTGAAAGCCGTTCTGAACGAGGTCAAGAAGTCCGAGGGCAAGATCATCCTCTTCATCGATGAGCTCCACACGATTGTCGGCGCGGGCAAGACCGAGGGCTCGATGGACGCCGGAAACCTCTTAAAGCCTATGCTGGCTCGCGGCGAGCTGCACTGCATCGGCGCCACCACGCTTGACGAATACCGCAAGTACATCGAGAAGGACGCCGCGCTCGAGCGCCGTTTCCAGCCGGTCATGGTTGAGGAGCCGAGCGTCGAGGACACCATCTCTATCCTGCGTGGTCTGAAGGATCGCTACGAGATTTTCCACGGCGTTAAGATTCACGATAACGCCCTTGTGGCGGCGGCAACCCTTTCGCACCGCTATATAACCGACCGTTTCCTGCCCGATAAGGCTATCGACCTGGTCGATGAAGCCTGCGCGATGATCCGTACCGAGATCGACTCTATGCCCGCTGAGCTCGACGACATCCGCCGCGACATCATGCAGATGGAGATCGAGGAGATGTCCCTCAAGAAGGAGG
>CAKSOR010000161.1 GCA_934477985.1 uncultured Eubacteriales bacterium | reverse complement strand
CCGATGATGTTCACGCCCGAGATGTCGCAGTCGGACGATCCGCTGTTCGCGCCGTGCTTTATGTGCAGACCGATTCTGGTGTGCTTTATCGAGACGTTCCGGACGACCGTCTCGCGCCCGCCGTCGATCGAGATTCCGTCGGCTCTGTCCATACCGTCGATGATTCCGCCCGAGAACGAGTAATTGCTCCCGCAGGTGCGGATGTCGTTCGCGGGCTCGATGCCGCCGAGCCGGACGAGCGCGCCGTCGCTCTGCCAGTTCTCACCGGCGCGGAAGACCGCGAAATCAGCGAGGGCGAGCGAGACGCTCTTCTTCGGGTCGGCGGGTGTGAATACCGGCTCGTCGAGTAGATAGACTCCGTCGGGGAAATAGATCGTCGTGTTCGGGTTTTCGTTAATTAACCTCTGTATCTCGGCGCTGACGCTCTTTGAATAGTCAAGCGCGCCTACAGCTTCTCTGAAATTCAGCATAGATTTCTCCTCACGATTCGGTCGGAGTTCCGCCCGACTCAGCCGAGCGTCTTCCGGCGTCGAGCGCCGCCATAACCGAGAGGTTCAGCTCGGGCGTCAGCAGCGGATGGAGCGGAGCGCCGCTTGTCATGTGGTCGATGATGTTCCGCCCGAAATCAAGCTCGGGCGTCGATCTCGGGCACTCGATGACCTCGGTCGGCGGTACAGGTCCGTGAGAGCGTCCGGTGTAGAGCTTCAGGAGGTTTGAGTGGCGGTCGCAGACAATAGTTCCGGTAGTTCCGTGAATTATCGGTCCTGAGGGGATTTCGCCGCAGTTGTAGGTCGACCATGAGCCCTCCAGAAGTCCGATTCCGTTTCCGAAGTCGTAGAGCATCGCCGAGAAATCCTCGACGCCGGTTTCTTTTGCCTCGGGCGCGAAGGAATTCTTGATTCCCAAAGCTGATTTCGCGCGGCGACCGAAGAACCAGGTCGAGAGCGCCGTTCCGTAGCAGGCGTAGTCGAGTATCGAGCCGCCGCCGCGCTCATGGCGATACCACCAGGTCTTCTCGAGCTCCTCGACCGGCGGGAGCAGACCGTCCTTCGAGTAGGAGAAGGGTCCCCAGGTCGCGGGACTGCGGTAGGTGACGCGCATTATCTGTCCGATTCTACCGGCGTCGCATAATTCCTTAGCCTTGTTGAACGCTGGGAACCAGGCGATAGGCCAGTTGACCGCGAGCTTCACGTCGCGGGAGGCGTAGGTGTCATAGATTTTCTTCGCGTCCGAATAGGTCGTCGACATCGGCTTTTCGAGGACGACCGAGATGCCCATCGACATCAGCTTGCAGGCGACCTCGCAGTGAGATGTGTTGTCGGCGCAGACAAGAGCCAGATCCGGGCGCTCGGCGGCAAGTGTCAGCCAGTAGGGGTAGTATTTCAGGCTGTCATAGCCTTTGCCGAGCGAGCCGCGAGCCTTCTTTTCGTGATCCTGATCATCAGGGCAGGGCGAGTCAGCCCAGCCGATGAATTCCACCTCGTCCGGGAATTTCGCGAGAGAAGACCAGAGCGAGGAGATGTGCATATGTTCAATTCCGATTATCGCGCAGCGTAACATGATCTGCCTCCTTAGAATTTTGTTTCGAGCTTCAGCGTTTTTCCCGACTCAATCGCCTCGGGAATCCTGCACATTATCTCGAGCACGTGGCGGGCGTGGTAAGCCGAGAGCAGCGGAGTGGTGTCATTTTCGATGGCGTTCACGAGGTCGCCCAGGATGCAGCACTGACTGATCAGCTTCTTCTGCGGCTTTACCCACTCCTCGGGAGTCATCCAGCCGCGCATTCCGCGCTCGGGGCAGTCGGTGTAGAGCTCTGGACGGGGATTTGTCATATAGGGCTTTGTGAAAGCGAGTGTGCCTTCGTCACCGAAGATCTCGAGCTGTGGGGCTCTCGACGCCTTCTGCGAGAAGCCGCTGTCGACGAGCGCCATGCGGTTTCCGGGGAAGCGGAGGGTGATGAGGTACTGGTCGGGGATTTTGTCAGCCCTGATCATCTTGCCGTCGTAAGCGCCGGAGCGGATTTCGCGCTCGGGAGTCGAGATTATCGCGGTGCAGGCGACGCTCTCTGCGGGACCGAAAAGCGAGGTTACGATCTGGAGTCCGTGCACGCCCATGTCGACCAGAGCGCCCGCGCCCGGCTCATAGAACCAGCTCGGGTCGGCGTCGCGGTACTGGAAATATTCCGGACCGCCGTGCGACATGTTGCACTTCGCGTAGTAAGCGCGTCCGATCGCGCCGTCGCTTATGAGCTGCTTTGCGAAATTGAGGTCATAGCGCATCGGGTGAATCGGCGCGCAGGCGAATTTCAGCCCCTTCGACTCGGCGAGTTTTATCTGCTCGGTGAGAAGCTCGACGGTTGGAGCGGCGGGCTTCTGGGAGATCAGGTGCTTTCCGGCGTTGAGAATCGCCATGTTGATCTCGTGGTGAGCCTGTATCGACGCGGAGTCGATCGCGATGTCGAAGTCGCACTTCTCGAGAAGCTCGTAGACGTCGTGATAGGCGTTCGGACAGCCGAACTTCTTGCAGGCAGCCTCGGCGCGCTCGAAGATGATGTCGGCGCAACCGACTAATATGGCGTTTGCCTCGCGGGTGATGTTGGGGAGATAGACTCCGTTAGCGAACATTCCGCAGCCGATGACCGCGACTTTCCATTGTTTTTGTGACATGATGAGATTTCCTCCTGAAAATTTCAAATTCTCTATTTACATTTTACCACTTTTGTGATATAATTGGAATGGACAAAATTAATCAATGTGTGGACGAAATTAACATGTTTTCGGCAGGCGGAGGAATTTATGTATCTGAAGATTGATCTCAAACAGCTCGCGGACGTTTCGAGCGTATATATGGTCAAGCGGCGGACGGTCTGGCAGATAGTCGATCACTATACGCTCCTGATATTCGTGTATGAGGGGCACTGCGAGATAGAGATGGACGGCGAGGAGTACCTGCTCGCGCCGGGGAGTCTGTTCATCGTTCCGGCGGGGCATCACTATCTGCGCCGACCGGTGAACGGCGAGATGTGCACGCTATACTACATGCATATCGACACGCGCGGGAATTCCGAGCCGCTCGACGATGCGCTCGCCCTCGATGAGATAGAAAAGCGCAGGCAGGAGCATTCGAAAGAGGCGTCGGACGGTGAACAGACCGCGCGGCATGATTACTGCGCGCATATCCACACCGATCTGTCCACAAGGCGGGAATACGTGAAGGGACTGTACGAGGAGGCGATCGCCACGGCGCTGAAGGATCATGTCGAGAGCCGGACGAAGCTTTCGCTGATCGCGGCTGAGCTGCTTATCAGCGCGGCGGAGTCGGCGATCCGTGAAAGCACCGGCAGACCGGTCGCGTCTACCGCGCCAGCGAAGAAGCTGCGCAAGGTTTTTGCTTATATAAAGCTCCACAGCAAGGAAAACATCACGCTTGAGGAGCTCTGCACGATCTGCAATTTCTCGCGCCAGCATCTCATAAGGGTGTTCCGCACCGAGTTCGGAATGACGCCTAAGGCTTACATACTGAGCTATCGGATAAACTGCGCGAAGGAACTGTTTTACCGCGAGCCGAACCTGAGCGTCAAGGAGGTCGCGTACGAGATGGGATTCGAGGATCAGCACTATTTCTCGCGGCTCTTCACGCGGGTTACCGGGCAGAGTCCGACGGCGTATAAGGATCATCTGAAGAATTTCGACCCGAGCAAACAATAAAAAGAGGGATGGCACAGGCTTGTACCATCCCTCCCTGATTATCTGTAGTCGAACCGCTCGCCGGTGACTTCAGGCTTTATCCGTCCGGCGAACATCTCGGCGACCCGCGCGGAAAATTCGTCGAATCTTACCGCCTTGACAGCGAGCCTGAGCGTCACTTCGCCGCCGAAATCGACCGAGTCGGCCTTGATCCCGTATTTCGGAAGCTCCGCCTCGAGCTTCTGATACTCGGAGTAACCGCATTTTATCGTGAACTCCGTGAAGCTCTCGTAGGTCACTACCTCAGCCGCGTCGATCGCCAGCTTTGCCGCCGCTGAATAGGCGCGCACAAGTCCGCCCGTGCCGAGCAGTATTCCGCCGAAATAGCGTGTCACAACGACAACACAGTCGTCCGCTCCGCTCTTTTTTATCACGTCGAGCACCGGAACTCCGGCTGTGCCCTGCGGTTCGCCGTCATCCGAATAGCGAGCCGTGCCTCCGCCGTTGAGCTGATAGGCATAGACGTTGTGCCGGGCGTCGGCGTGCTTTTTCCTTATCTTGGCGATGAAATCAATCGCTTCTTTTTCCGACTTAACCGGGCGCGCGTAGCCGATGAAGACAGATTTTTTCTCGGTCAGCTCTCCGCTTGCCTCCCTTGCGAGAGTCGTGTAGAGCTTCGGAGTCTCAGCTGCCTCAATATTCTTCGTCTTCTTCGGCATCCTCACCCTCGGCTTTCACTCTGTATTTGTCGTACTGCCCGCGTATCTTCGCGTCGACCGTCGCTTTCACTGTGACAAACTCGCTTCCGTATTCGACGTCGATTACCTCAGCCGAGCCGTAGAGGCGGTTCACGACGCCCTGATCCGAGTTCGGGATAATGAACGTCTCGGTCGACTTGCCGTCCTGCACCATCTTCTCGAGCTTGTCTACGAGCACGTCGAGCCCGTCTCCGGTCAGCGCCGAGACCGCGACCGAGTTCGAGTCGTCAGCGAGCTTTATGTGCCCGAAGCCGTACTCGGCTTTGTCGCACTTGTTGTAGACGTAAAGCGTCGGCTTGTCAGCAGCTCCGAGCTCGCCGAGCAGCTTTTCGGTGACCGCGAGCTGGCTTGTCGCCTCTGGGTCGGACGCGTCCACGAGTATCATTATCAGGTCGGCGTACACCGCCTCGTCGAGCGTCGACTTGAACGCGTTTATCAGGTGGTGCGGGAGATTTCTGATGAACCCGACCGTGTCGGTCAGCAGAATGTCGACGCCGCAGGGAAGCGTGAACTTCCGCGTCGTCGGGTCGAGAGTCGCGAAGAGCTTGTCCTCGGCGAGTATTCCGGCATCGGTGAGTTTATTTAAGAGCGTCGACTTTCCGGCGTTTGTGTAGCCGACTATCGCGACCTTCTTGATTCCCGAGCGCTCGCGCGCCTTGCGCTTTACGAGGCGGCTGCGGTCGAGGTCGGCGAGCTCCGACTCGAGCTGCTCGGCGCGGCGTTTTAAGTGACGACGGTCGGTCTCAAGCTTGGATTCACCCGGTCCGCGCGTTCCGATTCCGCCGCCCAGACGCGAGAGCTCCGCGCCCTTTCCGATGAGTCTTGGCGCGGTGTACTTGAGCTGCGCGAGCTCGACCTGCAATTTGCCCTCAGCCGAGGTCGCGTGCAGCGCGAATATATCGAGTATAAGCATCGAGCGGTCGAGAACTCTCGCGTCGCCGCCGATTCCGTCTTCGATGTTCTTTATCTGCGCCGGTGAGAGCTCGCAGTCGAAGACGACTAACTTTATGTCGTTCGCCTTGACGAGATCTGAAAGTTCGGCTAATTTTCCGCTTCCGATGCAGGTTTTGTGGTTCGGGTGGTCGAGCGCCTGCACGACCTTCGCGAATACGCTTCCGCCCGCGGTGTCGAGAAGCCGTTCAAGCTCGGCGAGAGAGACCTCGCATTCGCCGTCCTTCATATCGTCAGTATCGACCGCGACCAGTATTGCGCGCTCGAAATCATTCTGATTCATTTCCTGTTCCATAGAGTTGTTCTCCTTTCAGACTTTCAGAGCCGCGAAAACAAAAATCCCCGCGGCACAATAACAGTGCGCGGGAATCTTTACTTCCAAAATAAAGAAGTTTCCTGCAATTACTTGCTGAGTTCGAGACGCTTCTTGAACTTGTCTACACGTCCGCCTGCATCGACGAGCTTCTGCTTGCCGGTATAGAACGGATGGCACTTCGAGCAGATTTCAACTCTCATATCACCCTTGGTAGACTTAGTCACAACAGTCTCGCCGCAAGCGCACTTTATTGTAACTTCCTTGTATTCGGGATGGATTCCTTCCTTCATTTTATGAACACCTCTCAATTTCTATTGCAATTTCTATATGCAATGATTCATACATCTTAGTATACCACATTTCAAAGGAAATTGCAATAGGTTTCCGAAAAAAAATCAGAAAAAATCGAAAATATTTTGTGAACAACTCAGTTCATGAACAGCTCAGTTCATGAACAGCTCAGTTCATGAACTGCTCAGTTCAGATAAATTCTCGGTATTCTCGGTGAGACCGCGCAGATGAGCTCGTAGCCGATCGTCCCGATCATCTTCGCCAGATGGTCGGCGTTTATCCGCTCGTCGGCGCCCATCAGCGTCGCGACCGAGTCGATTTTTGCCGTCGGAATGTCGGTCACATCGACCATCATCTGGTCCATGCAGACGCGACCGAGTATCGGCG
>CAKSOR010000160.1 GCA_934477985.1 uncultured Eubacteriales bacterium | reverse complement strand
AATTCGGATAGAAGGTTTTTCCGGCGATTTTCTGCGGCATCAGGATGTTCTCCTTCGCGGTCAGAACCGGAAGAAGATTGAAGGACTGGAAGATGAAACCAATGCGGCGGTTTCTGAAGTCCGAGAATTCCTTGTCGTCCATGTCGATTATGTCGTGTCCGGCGATGTAGACGCGGCCGGAGGTCGGCGTGTCGAGTCCGGCGAGCATATGGAGGAGGGTCGATTTTCCCGATCCCGACGCGCCGATGATCGAGACGAACTCGCCGCGTTTTACGGTCAGGTACGCGCCGTCGACGGCCTTTATGTGTACGTCGCCCTGAAAATATGTCTTGGTCAGAGCCTGCGCGACGAGGACGTGATCCTCGGGGAAGGCGGGTTTTTGCGCGAAGGCGTGTTTCTTTTTCATCTTGACTCCTTAATGGCTGTTTTCATTCGTTTTCGCGGATGCTCTCGATTATCGAGCGGCGGTTGAATCGCAGCAATGAGAACGCCATTCCGAGCAGCATCGGCGGGGCTATCAGCAGGATTACTCCGAGCGAGTCCGACGCGAAGTTGCCGACAAATTCTGTCATCGTCAGACGACGCACTTCATGCACCGCCGAGGACGACGAGTAGAACGACTGGTCGGTAAGGTACGCGAAGAGCCCGACCGCCGGAATGACGGTTATCGCGATCTGCCAGATCACCGCCGGGAACGCCGTCTTCCTGATCATCGGCTTATTCATTCCGAGCGAGCGGAGTACCGCGAACTCGCCGTGACGGTCGTCCGCGCGCGATCGTGCCGCGACATATATGACAATTACCGAGGTCACGAACATCACAATCGCCTGGAAGATGTAATAGTAGACTTCCGCGCGGGTCTCGGGCGACATTCCGTCTCCATTGAAAACAGGCAGGAACGCCACGCGCAGCAGATTCAGCGGGAGCGGCATCATTATCGCGATTATCGCGACGAGCAGGAAGAAGCTCATCCGCGTGCGCTTTATCTGCAAGGACGAATAAATCCGCGCGGACTTCGCTTTCTCGAAGCGCGGTGAGGTCTTCGCGACGAACGAGACCTGCACGCTGCCTTCCTTCTTCAGAAGCTGCATCGTCGAACGATTTCTGTAGTACCAGCAGACGAGCATCGTGCCGAGCAGCGCCACAACAGCGAGTATGAGCGACATTATCAGAATGACGCTTATAGGAACGCTTTCGGTGATCTTCAGAAAGACGCTGTCGTCGGCTAAGATGTTCTTGTTAAGCGAGAGGTAGACCTCCACCGCGACCACTGAGACGACTCCGCCGAGCGGAATCGCGGCTATACTCGACGCGAGCGACTCGAAGCCGTTTATGAAGAATATCTGCTCCTTCCGTAGTCCATAAGAGCGAAGCGTGCCGTACTCGGGCATCAGCGAGCGGTAGTTTTCGGACTGGAGTATCATCATGACTCCGCCGAGGAAACACGCCAGCAGATTCGAGAGGACAAAGAACTCGGGGCGCATTATGTAGGAATTCGTCACCTTGTTGCAGTAAGTCCGGTTCTTGACTTTGTTGGTCTGAAGCAGCGAGCCCTTCGCCATGCTTCTCGCGCGGGAGAGAAGCGTCTCGCCGCGGTCAACCGGATAGTTCAGGTTATCTGTCTTATAGCTGTATTTGAGATTTTTGATGTTATCATTGACATTTGACTCGTAGGAGCTCGCGTATTCCGGGCTGACCCACAGGTTCAGCTCGTCGAAGACTTCCAGCGCGTACCTCATCGCGCGGTTGTTCTCCGACCAGATGACGCGGACATGCAGCGTGTCGTTTACCTTCCGACCGTTGCTCACGTACCGTTCGACGTCGTAGCAGACCTGCACCCACGGCTGTGAGCGAATCCAGCGCTTCTGCTCGTCGGTTATTCCTTTGACCGTGAAGTGGTAGTTCAACGGGGCTTCGGGCATGACGTCGTTCCGCCACTCGGCGCTCATCTGCATGACATTCAGGATGAGCGTCATAAGTATCGCCGCCGAAACGATTGTCGTCGCCAAAAAATGCCGTGGACGCCGGCGTATCTCACGCATCGCGAAGTAGAATGCGGCTTTCATGTTTACCTCCAGACATTTACAAAAATAGCTCTGATATGATTATACCATATCAGAGCTATTTTGTCAATAGTAGAACCGTAGAAATTCTACATTTATTTTTGTGCAATATCACTTGACTTTTATCCCGGCGGCGCGGGCGAAGGTCACGCAGAAGTCGAGGTCGGCGGTGCAGCCCTTGAAGTCAATCTGTGAGAGATCGACCATGCCGAACGACGCCTCGCGGATGTCCGAATTCCTCAGCGAAAGGCGCGTGATCACCGAGTTATCGAATCTGACGCCGCCGAGCTTGCAGCCCTCAAAGCGGCATTCAAAGAGATTTGAGCCGGTGAAGTTCACGCCGCCGAGATCCTGCTTCTTTATCACGACCTTCGAAAGGAGCGTGTAAGACCAGTCGCCGCCGCACATCGTGAACCCGCTGTCCGAGAGCTGCGAGAGGTCTGATCCGGTCAGCTTGCAGCCGATAAACTCCGCGCCGAGCAGGTCGGCGAATCTGAACGAGCAGTTCAGAAACGCGCAGCGCTCGATATTTCCGCAGAGCTTCGCGAAGTCGAATGAGCAGTGCTCAAAAACACAGCCGTCGAGTTCTGTGTCGGCGAATGACAGCGAATTGAACATGCAGTCGGTGAATCTCACGCGCGAGAGCTTCTCGGGCATTTCGTCCTCGTTCGAGAAATCTTTGCCGGTATAGTCGCGGTTTTCGATCATCTGAGAACCTTTATCTGCACGCTCTCCATGACGGCGAGCGCGGCTTCCTGCTTTGCCTTGTCGAAGGAATCGACGGCTTTTGAATCGACTATGACCTCAGCTTCGGGGAGCGCCGCCTTCGCGAGCAGAGCGTTCGAGACGACGCAGATGTCGGTGACGAGTCCGCAGAGCTCAATCTGCTCATACTCGGAGTTGCGCAGAAAGTCGAACAGCTCAGCCGAGCCGAAGGTCGGCTTCTCGAACGAGCGGTCGGAATCGAGCTTGAGCGCCTTTATCGCCGGGAAGAGCTCGTGACCCTCGGTGTAGCGTATGCAATGCGGGATTGGGAGATGTTTTCCCTCGCTTGTGGATAAATAGTCCTCGCCGTGCGTGTCGAGCGTGAAAGCGACCTCGCCGTCCTTGTGGTAGGTGTCGATCTTCGAAGCGATTACCGGCGCTAAATTCTCCGCTCCGGGAAATCCGAGCGCGCCGTTTATGAAGTCGTTCTGATAGTCAACGACGATGAGAAGTTTTTTCATGGTGAACTCCTTATTGCATGTCAGTGTTCATATCGAGTAAAATCCGTTTGATGTCCCAGAGTCTGTGCGACAGGTCGACGTAATAGTCGTGAGGATTCTCGAAGCGCTTGATCTCGTCCCACAGGTGCGCGATTTCGTTCTCGCAGTAAGCCTTGATTTCGTGGAGGGAGGGCGAGTCGTAGACCTTCTTGCCGTCCTTGAAGATCGGGACAAGGAGCTCGCGAGCGGTGAAGTTCGTCAGAGTCTTGGTCTTCCAGGTGGCTAAGGGATCGAAGATAGTCAGCGGCTTCGTGTCGTCGAT
The DNA here is from genome assembly GCA_934477985.1 of uncultured Eubacteriales bacterium. Classification (GTDB taxonomy): domain Bacteria; phylum Bacillota; class Clostridia; order Oscillospirales; family CAG-272; genus Flemingiibacterium. The sequence goes on along the minus strand of CAKSOR010000160.1, from coordinate 2,817 downwards.
GACCTCGTCATGCACACAGATCTGGTCGGCAAGCGCCATTCCGGTCTCGCGGTCAATCAGGCGGTAGACCTTCTTGAAGTGCGGATTCGTTATCTTTCCGACGTTTTCGCTGATTTTGATCTTCGGGATGATATTGCCGAACTCATCCTCGACAGCCGCCAGCTTGTAGACTCCGCCGAAGACCGGCGAGCTTGAGGCGGTGATCATCCTCTCGCCGACGCCGAACGAGTCGATCTTCGCGTCCTGCATCAGAAGGTCGCGGATGAGGTATTCGTCGAGCGAGTTCGACGCGGTGATTTTGCAGTTCGGAAGCCCCGCCTCATCGAGCATCTTCCGGGCTTTTTTCGTAAGATACGCGATGTCGCCCGAGTCGAGTCTTATCGCGTAATTTGTGATTCCCTTCGGGATGAGAACTTCCTTTATCGCCTTTATCGCGTTCGGGACGCCGGATTTCAGCGTGTTGTAGGTGTCGACAAGCAGGGTCGCCGAGTGCGGGTAGATCTCGCAGTATGCCCTGAACGCCTCATATTCGGATTCGAACATCTGAACCCAGCTGTGCGCCATCGTACCGCCCGCCGGGACTCCGTAGAGCTCGTCAGTCAGCGCGCACGCGGTTCCAGCGCAGCCGCCGATATAAGCAGCTCTCGCGCCGATCGTCGCCGCGTCAGCGCCCTGTGCGCGTCTTGAGCCGAACTCGAGCACGACGCGTCCCTGAGCCGCGCGGCAGACACGGTTCGCCTTTGTGGCGATGAGCGACTGGTGATTTATTGTCAAGAGCGAGAAGGTCTCGATGAGCTGCGCGTCAATAGCGGGCGCGCGTATGGTCATTATCGGCTCGCCCGGGAAGATCGGCGTGCCCTCCGGTACTGCCCAGATGTCACCTCTGAAGCGGAATTCGGCGAGGTATTTTAAGAATCCCTCGTCAAAGCAGCCCTTCGAGCGGAAATACTCGATGTCCTCGGGGTCGAAGTGGAGATTTTCGATGTAGTCGATGAACTGCTCGAGCCCGGCGGCTATCGCGAATCCGCCCCCGTCGGGGATCTGGCGGAAGAAGATGTCGAAGTATACGACGCGGTCCTTCCAGCCGTTTAAGAAGTAGCCGTTTGCCATTGTATATTCGTAGAAATCGGTGAGCATCGAGTAGTTGGGTTTAGTTTGCATTTTTGTTTTATCCTTTCAATTCTGGGGTAAGGTTGCGTGACCCGGGCGTTTTCCGGGTCGGGAAATATGTCAGTCCGAAGCTGAGAAGTTCATCAGTTGTCATTCTCGTTGTCAAAATCTTCGTCCTCGTCGGCGGTCTCGCGGAGCTTTCTGAAGGCGCTCACGTTGTCGCGCACGACGGCGAAGAGCATCTTCGAAATCATATAGACGAGCAGGAATGCTCCCATTCCGACTCCGACCGACCAGAGGAGCATTATTCCGCACATTTCGAAATAGTCGTCGAGCTGGTCGAGCGTCAGCGAGAAGACGATCGGCGCGATGACGCCGTGCAGCACGGTTATTCCGAGCATCCGGAGCGCCGAGAAACCGAGCTTTTTGAAGCCGTTTTTCGTGAACTCGAATATCGGCAGTCCCGGCGCCTCAAAGCAGTCGGTCGCCTCGAAGACTCCGAAGAGTATTCCGAGGATCGCGGGAATCAGCATGATGTCGCATATCAGTGCCCCGAGCCCCTCGAACCAGTTACCGCGGTCCTGGTAGCCGATGACTCCGGCGAATACCTCGAGTCCGGCGAAGATCACCGCGATTGTATAAAGGTAGATTCTGCGGCTTTTTTTCATTCATATTTTCCTTTCGTTACGAATGCCGGCGGACAGACGGCGACCGCGCAGGTGACGAGGAAGGCGGCGAGTCCGATGACGGTTGTCATAATGAACGAACCGATCGGGAAGGAGCTGAGATTAATCGTGATGACGAGATCAAAGCCGAAAAGCATCATCCATTGGACAATCGCCGCGCGGACGAAGGGGAGGATTATCCCGAGGACGCCGTTCTTCCGGCTCAGAACCGGGCGCGCGATGTTTTCGAAGATTCCCCATGACACGCCGAGAATCACCGGCGCGATGAAGAGTTTCACCGAAAAGATGTTTACAGCCGAGCGAGTCGCCTGGTGATTGAGATAATTCGCCCAGATTCCGATGGCTGTGAAGATCGCGGCGTTCGCCAGAAAAGCGATTATCTGCCTGCGTCTCGCCGCTCTGATCTCCGGTGTGATTTCGCTCTCAGCGCGCGGTTTTCCGGGAAACGCCGCCGAACCGATCGCGAAGGTGATTGTGAAGATTATGATTCCGCTCATGAATCCGTTTTTCAGAAAATGCCCGATTCTGTCGGCTATCGGAATCTGTGACCGCGTGTACGCCGCCCAGAAAACCATGTTGAAAATAAGCGCGAGAGTCAGGCGTAAATACGCGAGAATCACCTTCAGAACTCCCTTTTTCCCCTCAAAGACCGGGCGGTCGATTATCTCGAAGACTCCGCACAGAAATCCGATCGCCGTCGGGAGCAGATAGTTTGAGTACATGAACAGGAACAGAGAGTCGCCGAGCGTGTGGTTTTCAGGGTCAACCGGCTGCTTGTCGACCAGAACGCCGCAGCATTCGAGCGCGAGGATTACGATTACGAGAATTGTCAGCGCGAGTGATCTTTTGCGGGTCATATCTGCCTCCGTTCAGGGCTGCTTTTCAGTTTTCTCTTCGAGCGACAGCTTATATTCGAGCGCGTAGCAGAGCGCCGTGAATCTCGCATCGATGATGTCGTGCGAGACTCCGACCGTCGACCAGACCCGCTTTGTGTCAGTCGACTCGATGAGGACGCGAACCT